>DOUW01000303.1 GCA_003520365.1 Massilia sp. | reverse complement strand
GCGGTGGCGCCGGCGCCGGCAGCCGCGAACAAGCCGGCGCCGCCGCCGCCGGTGGCCGCCAGCAACAGGAAGAAAGAAGAACCCGGATTGATCGAGTTCGACGGCGATGCCCGCAAGGCACGCAACCTGGTCGAGAAGATGCACCCGGCGCTGGGCGCGAAGGTCGCGTATTTCAGCGAGCTGCCCAGGGCCGAGCGCAACACCGCGCTCAAGCGCGCCTTCTTCAGTTATGCGCCGTATGCGATCTTCGCCCTGATGCCGGTGTTCGCGGCCTTGCTCAAGCTGCTCTACCTGGGGTCGGGGCGGCGCTATGGCGAACACGTCCTGTTCGCCCTGCACAGCAACGCCTTCGCCTTCCTCTGCCTGAGCCTCATGATGATCCTGCCCGAAGGCGTGCCGCTGGTGGGGCCGGCGCTGTTCCTGTGGCTGGTGTTCTACTTGCCGACCGCCATGCGCAAGGTCTATGGCGGCAGCCGCCTCGTCACCGCCCTGCGCTGGATGGTCCTGATGACGGCGCACTCGCTGTGCATCCTGTTCGCGGCCCTGCTCGCCGCGGGCATGGCAATGATGGGCTGATCTTGCCCTTCCGGCCCCTGCGCATCTATACTGTGCTTTTGTACAGTGTTCGATGTGCGGCCGGGTAGCAGGCGCAGGGATTATCGGTTAATCTCGCAGCGTGTTTTCCTATCGATGCCGAGAAACCTATGCCCTCTACGCCTGACCCGCAACAAATCATCGCGCTTGTCGTGCGGCAGAACACGGCCGGCATCGAAGAGCCGGTGTCGCGCATCCTGGGCTTCCTGCAAGGCTCGGGCTACCGCGTCGTGTTCGAGGCCGACACGGCCGCCCACCTCGGCATGCCCGGCGTCGAGCCGATGAGCGTGGCCGACATCGGCGAACAGGCCGACCTCGCGGTCGTCATGGGCGGCGACGGCACCATGCTCGGCATCGCGCGCCAGCTCGCCAAGTACGACATTCCGCTCATCGGCATCAACCTCGGCCGGCTCGGCTTCATCACCGACATCCCAGTCGACCGCATGCTGCCGGCGCTGGGCGAAATCCTGCAGGGCAAGGCCACGTCCGAGAAGCGCACCCTGCTCGAAGGCCGGGTCATGCGCGGCGGCGAAATGATCTATTGCGGCGTGGCCGTGAACGATGTCGTGGTGGCGCGCGGCAGCGGCGCCGGCATGGCGGAACTGCGCGTCGCCGTCGACGGCCAGTTTATGTACAACCAGCGTTCGGACGGCCTGATCGTCTCGACGCCGACCGGCTCCACGGCCTACGCCTTGTCGGCCGGCGGCCCGCTGCTGCACCCGAGCCTGCAGGGCATCGTGCTGGTGCCGATCGCGCCGCACGCGCTCTCGAACCGCCCGATCGCCGTGCCCGACACCAGCGAGATCGTGGTCGAGATCGTCTCGGGCCGCGACATCTCCGTGAACTTCGACATGCAGACTTTCGCCAGCCTGCAGCACGGCGACGAGATCGTCATCTCGCGCTCGCCCAACAGCATCACCTTCCTGCATCCGGAAGGCTGGAGCTACTACCACACCCTGCGCGCAAAGCTGCACTGGCACGAATACCCGTCGCACGACGGCAAACTCAAATAAAGAACCGACAGGAGACCTGTTCCTTCATGCTGCGCACACTGACCATCCGCGATTTCGTCATCGTCGACGCGATCGAGCTCGAATTTGCCAACGGCTTTTCGGTCTTCACCGGCGAGACCGGCGCCGGCAAATCGATCCTGATCGATGCGCTGCAACTGGCCCTGGGCGGGCGCGGCGAGGCCAGCATGGTGCGCGAAGGCGCGGCCAAGGCCGACATCACGGCCGATTTCGCGGTGACCGAAGGCGCCGCATCCTGGCTCGCGCAGCACGAGTTCGCCAGCGACGAGGGCGGGGCGTTGCTGCGCCGCGTGATCGACAATGCCGGCCGCTCGAAGGGCTACATCAACGGCATCGCCGCCACCGCCGGCCAGATGCGCGAACTGGGCGAGATGCTGGTCGACATCCACGGCCAGCACGCGCACCAGAGTTTGCTGAAAAGCGACGCCCAGCGCGCCTTGCTGGACAACCAGATCGCCGTGCGCGATCCCGCCGCCGCCGGCGAGGCACAGGAAGTGGCCGCCGCCTACCGCGCCTGGCGCGCGCTGTCGCGCCAGCGCGAAGAATACGAAACCAATGCCAAGAACGTGCTGCTCGAACGCGAGCGCCTGGAATGGCAGGTAAGCGAACTCGACAAGCTGGCGCCGAAGCCGGGCGAGTGGGTCGAGATCTCGAACGAGCACAGCCGCCTGTCGCACGCCGCCAGCCTGATCGAAGGCGCACAGGAAGCGCTGGCCGCCATCTCGGAATCGGACCACCCGATCCTGTCGCAGCTGTCGTCGCTGAACACCAAGCTCGGCAAGCTGGTCGACGTCGACGCCGAGCTGCAGGGCGTGCTCGACTGCATGGAACCGGCGCGCATCCAGCTGCAGGAAGCGGTGTACGCGCTGAACAACTACATCGACAAGGTCGAGCTCGACCCGGACCGCCTGCGCGAAGTCGACGCCCGCATGGACGCCCTGCACAGCGCCGCGCGCAAGTACCGCGTCACGCCCGAAGAGCTGCCCGAGGAGCATGCCACCCTGGCCGCGAAACTGCGCCAGCTGGCCGACGCCAGCGACATTGAAGGTCTCAAACGCCAGGAAGAAAAGGCGGAAAGCGCCTACCGCAAGGTGGCGAATCGTTTATCAAGCAGGCGCGTGGTCGCCGCGAAGGCGCTGAGCGAACAGGTCACGTTGGCCATGCAGGAACTGAGCATGAGCGGCGGCCGCTTCGAGGTCTCCCTGAACCAGGCCGAGCCGGGCGCACACGGCCTCGAACAGGTCGAATTCCTGGTGGCCGGCCACGCCGGCGTCGCGCCGCGTCCGCTGGCGAAGGTCGCCTCGGGCGGCGAACTGGCGCGTATCTCGCTCGCGATCTCCGTCATCACCTCGCACGCGACCACCACGCCGACCCTGATCTTCGACGAGGTCGACAGCGGCATCGGCGGCGGCGTCGCCGAAGTGGTGGGGCGCCTGCTGAAACGCCTGGGCCAGCAGCGGCAAGTGCTGTGCGTGACCCACCTGCCGCAGGTGGCGAGCCAGGCCAACCAGCACTTCCAGGTGGCCAAGGGCACGACGAATGAGGGCCGCACCGTGTCTCGCATCGAGGTGCTGAACAACCGGGCGCGCGTGGAGGAAGTGGCGCGCATGCTGGGTGGGATCGAGATTACCGAGACGACGCGCAAGCATGCGCGGGAGTTGCTGGCGTCGTAACAAGGCAGGGTTGAAGCCATTGTGGACTGGCAGGCCACGATGGCATGTATTCCGATACTCGTTCGCGGCTCAGCGCGTCAGGCGAGGTTAAGTCCGGGTGACGTCTGCAAAACGGCGCTGCTCGTAACGCAGCACAAAGTTTTGGACAATACTGGCAAACGCCGACACCGCCCAATACAAACCAACGCCCGCCGCCAGCTTCCACAGGATGAAGGCCGTCACCAGGATTTGCACGGCCATCATCACCATCGCCGTGTCCGCCGCGGTAGTCGGCGCGTAATAGGCCGCGACGGCGGTCAGCGCGAGCACGACGAGGGTCAGCGCCGTGTCGGGCGAAGCCAGGTTCCTGATCCACAGGAAGCTGCCCGCGCTGGCGTTCGTGATCGCCTTGTACAGCAGGCCGAATACCGGCAGCTGCACCAGGGCGCCGAGCAGGCTGGAACGGTCGAACATGCGTGCATCGTTTTCCTTGTACAGCACCGAGATCGCCGCGAACATGGCCTTCGGGTCTGACCCGAGGCGCGCCTTGATGGCGTCGACCTGGGGCTGCAAGGCTTTGATCTTTTCCTGGTTTGCCAGCATCCGGCGCGACAGGTGCAGGGTCAGCGGGAAAAGGGCCAGCCGTACCACGAGTGCCAGGGCCAGGATGGTCCAGCCCATGTTTCCATTGAAGACAGTGGCAAGCTGCGTCATGGCTGAGGCCAGGAAGTCGTTCATCTCGTTCTTTCTTTAGTTATTAAATAATGAACAAATTGTACGCAGGGATTTCTTAAGAAAAACATGCATTTCTCGATGGGTTACTTCGGTTTTCTGGAAGGGTCGAAGCGCCTTGCGCACCAGGCAAATGCGATGCCTGGCTGGGCGAACTAACCGAGCGCTGCCCGCTTCACCCATCTGCCACAATCTCCCTCCAACCAAATAAGGAGGTTCGCATGAGCATCGACAAAGTCCTGTACCGCGCCAAGGCCACCTCGCAGGGCGGCCGCGAGGGTACGTCGCGCAGCGATAACGGCGTGCTGGACGTGAAACTCACCACGCCGAAGGAGCTGGGCGGCAATGGCGCCACCGGCACCAATCCGGAGCAGCTGTTCGCGGCCGGCTACTCGGCCTGTTTCCTGGGCGCGCTAAAGTTCGTCGCCGGCCAGGCAAAAGTGAAACTGCCGGAAGAGCTGACGGTGACGGGCGAGGTCGGCATCGGCCAGATCCCGACCGGCTTCGGCATCGAGGCCGATTTGACCATCCATGGTCCGGGCATGGACCAGCAGCAATTGCAGGAACTGGTCGACAAGGCCCACATCGTCTGCCCGTATTCGAACGCGACGCGCAACAACATCGACGTGCGCCTGCATGTGACGACCTGATGTCCGTGCTGCCGCGAGCGGCCCGATAGCCGGTCGCGGCAAGGCAGCAGGGCGCTCGCGCCGCCTGCAGGCAGGCGCGGGCGCTCACCGCGATACCCATCGATTCTCCCTATCGCCGCGATCAACTGTTGGGCTATCGCCGCGATCGGAAATTACTTCTCGAAGGCCGGACGGCGCCCACCTATAATGGAGGGCCACGCGTTTCTGTCCCTTTTATGCCCTTCCGAAAAGAACCTCCGCACACCCACGGCACCGTTGCCCAAAGCGCCATCGTCCTCGTCAACCTCGGCACGCCGGATGCGCCGACCCGTTCCGCGGTCAAGCGCTACCTGAAGCAATTTCTTTCCGATCCGCGCGTGGTCGAAATTCCGCGCCTGGTGTGGTCGTTCATCCTCAACCTGATCATCCTGCCTTTCCGTTCCGGCGCATCGGCCAAGAAATACCAGACGATCTGGACGAAAGAGGGTTCGCCGCTGAAGGTGCATACCCAGAAACAGGCCGAGCTGCTGCAGGCGGCGCTCGCGCAGCGCGGCCACGAAGGCGTGCAGGTACGCATGGCGATGCGCTACGGCTCGCCGTCGCTGCCGGAAGTGCTGGACCAGTTGAAGCTCGACGGCTGCGACCGCATCGCGATCCTGCCGTCGTATCCGCAGTATTCCGGCACCACCACCGCCTCGCTCTGGGACGCAGTGTTCGCCCACTACAAGCACATCCGCAACATCCCCGAGCTGCGCCTGGTGAAGCACTACCACGACCACGACGGCTACATCGACGCGCTGCACGACACCGTGCTGGCGCACTGGGAGGCGCACGGCCGCGGCCAGAAGCTGGTGATGAGTTTCCATGGCACGCCGAAGCGCACGCTGGAGCTGGGCGACCCGTATTACTGCGAATGCCAGAAGACCGCGCGCCTGCTGGCGGCGCGCCTGCGCCTGGCGCCCGACGAATACCTCGTCACCTTCCAGTCGCGCTTCGGCAAGGCCGAGTGGCTGCAGCCCTATACCGCGCCGACCGTGGCCGAGCTGGCGCGCCAGGGCGTCGAGCGCATCGACGTGATCTGCCCGGGCTTCACCGCCGACTGCCTGGAAACGCTGGAAGAGATCTCGATGGAGGTGAAGCACGACTTCGAGGCGGCTGGCGGCAAGGAATTTCATTACATCCCCTGCCTGAACGAGGCGCCGACCTGGATCGTCGGGCTGGCCGAGATCGCCGAGCAGCACCTGATCGGCTGGCCGACCATGATGAGCCCGTCGCAGCGGGAAGCGGAGCGGCGCGATGCGGAAGTCGCGCGCGAGCATGCGGTGCGTCTCGGCGCGTGAAGTAACACCATCATTGCCGGCACGGTTGCGGCAAATCCAGGTTTAGCTATCGACGCGTGGGCGGCACAGCCGCCCACCTTACGGATCAATGCATGCGCGGTCGACGCACCCCGTATACCGCGACTCCCAATTTCCTCCCGCCGGGGCTTCCCACGGCCCAACCTGCTAAAATGCTACGTTTTACGGCTTGGCTCACAACCCGGCGTAGCAGATGCACGCCACCGCAAGGGCGGTGTACACCACGACGGCGCTGCTGATCAACGGCAATCTCATGAGTCTCTCCCACGACTGGTTCTTGTTCTGGTGACGCGCGTGTCAACGCGTCAGGCACCGATCTTAGAACTTGCTGTCAGGGAAAGAATCACCTCATCGGTAAGAGTTGTAACAAATGTTGTCGGTTCTGCTGCTAACAAATGCGCAATTCCCCTTGAAAATGTAGGAGATCGCCCCATATGCGGCGCTGTACGACAAGCAGGACCTGTCTAACCATTCAGCCAAGTCATTGATTTCAGGAGTATTTTCGATGCAAGACCAAGAAAATCCAGAGGTGATTAAACAGCCGGAAGGCGACGCCGCAGCCGCGACCGCCCAGGCCGCGCCCGACGAAGCGCGCGAGCCCAGCCTCGAAGAACAACTGAGCGCGACCGAAGCCAAGCTGGCTGAAATGCATGACGCGTTCATGCGTGCCAAGGCCGAAGGCGAGAACATCCGCCGCCGTGCCCAGGAAGACGTCAGCAAGGCGCACAAGTTCGCCATCGAAAGCTTCGCCGAGGCCATGGTGCCGGTGCGCGACAGCCTGGAAATGGCATTGAAAGTGGAAACGCAAACCGTCGAAGGCATTCGCGAAGGCGTCGAGATGACCCTCAAGCAGCTCACTTCCGCGTTTGAAAAGAACCGCCTGGTCGAAGTCATGCCGGCCCAGGGCGAGAAGCTCGACCCGATGAAGCACCAGGCCGTCTCGATGGTGCCGGCCGACCAGGAAGCCAACACCGTGGTGAATGTTTTGCAAAAAGGTTACATGATCGCCGACCGCCTGCTGCGTCCGGCCATCGTCACGGTAGCACAGCCGAAATAAGAAAAAGTAAGGTGCTGCTTGGCAAAAGGCCTTGAAAGCAGTCAGGTTTTTCCCCATATCCGAAACATCAGAACATTTCAGCATTCAAAGGAAAATAAATCATGGGCAAAATTATTGGTATCGACCTGGGAACGACCAACTCCTGCGTCGCGATCATGGAAAACGGCCAGCCGAAGGTGATCGAGAACGCCGAAGGCGCGCGCACCACGCCGTCGATCATCGCTTACCAGGAAGACGGCGAGATCCTCGTCGGCGCGCCTGCCAAGCGCCAGGCTGTCACCAACCCGAAGAACACCCTGTTCGCGGTCAAGCGCCTGATCGGCCGTAAGTTCGACGAGAAGGAAGTCCAGAAGGACATCTCGCTGATGCCTTACTCCATCGTCAAGGCCGACAACGGCGACGCCTGGATCAGCGTGCGCGACAAGAAGCTGGCGCCGCCGCAGATCTCGGCTGAAACCCTGCGCAAGATGAAGAAGACCGCCGAAGACTACCTCGGCGAAGAAGTCACCGAAGCCGTCATCACCGTGCCGGCCTACTTCAACGACTCGCAGCGCCAGGCGACCAAGGACGCCGGCCGCATCGCAGGTCTCGACGTCAAGCGCATCATCAACGAGNNCGAGCCGACCGCGGCCGCGCTGGCATTCGGCCTGGACAAGACCGACAAGGGCGACCGCAAGATCGCCGTGTATGACCTCGGCGGCGGCACCTTCGACGTCTCGATCATCGAGATCGCGGACGTGGACGGCGAGAAGCAGTTCGAAGTGCTGTCGACCAACGGCGACACCTTCCTGGGCGGCGAAGACTTCGACCAGCGCGTGATCGACTACATCATCGACGAGTTCAAGAAGATCAACGGCCTCGACCTGTCGAAGGACCCGATCGCCCTGCAGCGCATCAAGGCCTCGGCCGAGCGCGCGAAGATCGAACTGTCGTCGGCGCAGCAGACCGAAATCAACGAGCCGTACATCGCCATGGCGAACGGCGCGCCGGTCCACCTGAACCTGAAGATCACCCGCGCCAAGCTGGAATCGCTGGTCGAGGAACTGGTTGCCAAGACCATCGAGCCGTGCCGCGTCGCCATCAAGGATGCAGGCGTCAAGGTTTCGGACATCGACGACATCATCCTGGTCGGCGGCATGACCCGTATGCCGAAGGTGCAGGAAAAAGTGCGGGAATTCTTCGGCAAGGATCCGCGCAAGGACGTGAACCCGGACGAAGCCGTGGCAGTTGGCGCGGCGATCCAGGGCTCGGTGCTGGCCGGCGACCGCAAGGACCTGCTGCTGCTGGACGTGACCCCGCTGTCGCTGGGTATCGAAACCCTGGGCGGCGTGATGACCAAGATGATCCACAAGAACACCACGATCCCGACCAAGTTCTCGCAGGTGTTCTCGACCGCCGACGACAACCAGCCGGCCGTGACCATCAAGGTCTACCAGGGCGAGCGCGAGATCGCTGCCGGTAACAAGGGCCTGGGCGAGTTCAACCTCGAAGGCATCCCGCCGGCACCGCGCGGCACCCCGCAGATCGAAGTGACCTTCGACATCGACGCCAACGGCATCCTGCACGTGGGCGCGAAGGACAAGGCCACCGGCAAGGAAAACAAGATCACCATCAAGGCCAATTCGGGTCTGACCGAAGAGGAAATCCAGAAGATGGTGAAGGACGCCGAGCTGAACGCGGAAGAAGACAAGAAGGTCAAGGAACTGGCCGAGTCGCGCAACCAGGCCGACGCGCTGGTCCACTCGACCCGCAAGTCGCTGACCGAATACGGCGACAAGCTGGAAGCCGGAGAGAAGGAAAAGATCGAAGCGGCGATCACCGACCTGGAAGGCTCGATCAAGTCGGGCGACAAGGCCGACATCGACGCCAAGGTCGCAGCCCTGTCAACCGCTGCCCAGAAGCTCGGCGAGAAGATGTACGCCGACATGCAGGCGCAGCAGGGCGGTGCTGATGCCGCCGCCGGTGCCCAGGCTGCCGGTGGCGCCGATGGCTCGGCCAAAGCCGACGACGTCGTCGACGCCGACTTCAAGGAAGTGAAGGACGCGAAGTAATCCTTGACCGCGTAAGGAACCGAGCCGCTGCAGCCAGGAAGGTGCCGGCTCGGTTTTTTTGCTCCAACAGACAGTTTTGTTCAGTAGATAACAGCAAGGTGCCAAATGGCAAAGCGTGATTTTTACGAGATCCTCGGGGTCGCGAAGAATGCTTCGGAAGAAGACATCAAGAAGGCCTATCGCAAGCTGGCGATGAAGTACCACCCCGACCGCAACCCCGATAACAAGGAAGCGGAAGAGAAGTTCAAGGAGGTGAAGGAAGCCTACGAGATGCTGGCCAATCCGGAGAAGCGCGAGGCCTACGACCGTTACGGTCACGCCGGCGTCGACCCGAACATGGGCGGTGGCGGCGGCTTTGGCGCCGGTGGTTTCGGCGACGCCTTCGGCGACATCTTCGGCGACATCTTCGGTGGCGGCGGCCGCTCGCGCAGCGCGGGCCCGCAGGTCTACCGCGGCGCCGACCTGCGCTACAACCTCGAGATCACGCTGGAACAGGCCGCCCACGGCTACGACACCACCATCCGCGTGCCGAGCTGGGACAAGTGCGACACCTGCCACGGCAGCGGCGCCAAGCCGGGCACGCAGCCGGTCACCTGCACCACCTGCCACGGCCACGGCCAGGTGCGCATGCAGCAGGGCTTCTTCTCNNACCTGCGGCGGCATCGGTCGGGTGCGCATGCAGCAGGGCTTCTTCAGCATCCAGCAGACCTGCCCGAAGTGCCACGGCAGCGGCAAGATGATTCCGGAGCCCTGCCCATCGTGCAGCGGCGCCGGACGCATCAAGCGCAACAAGACCCTGGAAGTGAAGATCCCGGCCGGTATCGACAACGGCATGCGTATCCGCTCGACCGGCAACGGCGAGCCGGGCACGAATGGCGGCCCGTCGGGCGACCTGTACGTCGAGATCCACATCAAGCCGCACCCGGTGTTCCAGCGCGAAGGCGACGACCTGCATTGCGAAATGCCGATCTCGTTCTCGAAGGCTGCCCTGGGCGGCGAGATCGAAGTGCCTACGCTGACCGGCAAGGTCTCGTTCACGGTGCCGGAAGGTACCCAGACCGGCAAGACCTTCCGCCTCAAGGGTAAAGGCATCAAGGGCGTGCGTTCGGGCTACGCCGGCGACCTGTTCTGCCACGTGGTCGTCGAGACCCCGGTCAAGCTGACCGACAAGCAGAAGGACCTGCTGCGCGAGTTCGAGCGCATGACGGTCGAAGGCGGCGCCAAGCACAGCCCGCAAAGCAAGGGCTGGATGGACAAGGTCAAGGACTTCTTCGAATAAGCAGCATCAAACCGCCGGGAGCGCGAGTTCCCGGCGGTTTTTTTTCGTCTGTACGCGCCAAGGCTTACAATGCGGAAAACCCCAAAAACTCACGGAAAATCACGGGATGGCGCCGTTCGCCGCGCCGCCCGCAGCAAGGGAGAAAATCAACATGGCAAAAACGCCTACCGGCCTGACGGCCGCCGACCTGTTTGCACGCAACCGCGAATGGGCGGCCGAGATGGTCAAGGAAGACCCGGACTTCTTCAACGACCTGGCTTCGCAACAGGCCCCGGAATACCTGTGGATCGGCTGCTCGGACAGCCGCGTGCCCGCCAATGAACTGCTGGGCATGGCCCCGGGCGAACTCTTCGTCCACCGCAACATCGCCAACGTCGTCGTCCATTCGGACCTGAACAGCCTGGCCGTGCTGCAGTTCGCGATCGACGTGCTGAAGGTCAAGCACATCATCATCTGCGGCCACTACGGCTGCTCGGGCGTGCACGCCGCGCTCACGAATACCCGCGTCGGCTTGGCCGACAACTGGCTAGGCCACGTGCGCGACGTGCGCGACAAGCACGGCAAGTACCTCGGTAACGTGGCCGGCAAGGCCGCCAGCGACCGCCTGGTCGAACTAAACGTGGCCGAGCAGGTGATCAACGTGGCGCAAACGACGATCGTGCGCGACGCCTGGGAACGCGGCCAGCCGCTGACCATCCACAGCTGGGTCTACGGCGTGCACGACGGCCTGCTGCGCGACCTCGGCATCACGGTCAGCAGCTTCGCGGAGATCGCGCCCAAGCTCGAGGTCGTGCTGCAGGGCTACCTCGAGGGCGGGGCGAAGTGAATCCCGACGGCGAACTGGCCCGCCTGCGCGGCATCGTCCGCCAGTTCGTGACCGAGCGCGACTGGGACCAGTTCCATACGCCGAAGAATTTATCGTCGGCGCTGTCGGTCGAGGCGGCCGAGCTGCTGGAGCACTTCCAGTGGCTGCAGTCCGGCCGGCCTGACGAGCTCGGTCCCGAGAAGCTGGTCCAGGTACGCCACGAGATGGCCGACGTGCTGGTGTATCTCGTGCGCCTGGCCGACAAGCTCGACGTCGACCTGATGGCGGCGGTCGAGGAGAAGATGGTGCTCAACCGGGCCAAGTACCCGGCGGATAAAGTGCGCGGGGACGCGCGCAAGTATGACGAGTACAAGGACGTGTAATTCGTAGGGTGGGCACCCCGTGCCCACGCGTTACGTGCGTATCCGTTTTTGTTGGCCGTTGTTTATCGCCACGCAGCGCCGAGCTTGCCCGTTGCGCGAACGGGCGTTTCTGGTCAGGCCCGCATAATCATCGCTTGAGCGGTGATGGCTTGCGTTGATGGGCGAAGCGTCACCATTTCTGGCAAAAAGTGACGCCCGTAACGCGTGGGCACAAGTGCCCACCCTACAGGTAACGGCCGATCACGCCGGACCGGTCCTCGATGCCAAGGATTTCCATCAGATCTTCCAGCGCGGCAGCGAAGTGGCTACGCGTCGCGCCATCCTCATCCTTCACCACCTCCAGCGAACGCTGGAACTGCTTCATCACCCAGAACTTGGTCGGATGTCCTTCGATCCCGTCGAGCAGCCGGCTGCGCAGGCTGTCGATCTCGGCCGACAGCCGGGCACGCTGCGGCTGCGGCAGGCCGTCGAACGCGGGGCTGAACGCGCGCAAGCGATCGAGCACCCGCGGCACGACGAACAGCGGCGCGTCCGCCATGCCCTCCAGCGGATCGCGTTCCATCAGACGCCGCCCATGCAGATGTACTTGATGACCAGGTAGTCGTCCATGCCGTAGATGGAACCCTCGCGGCCCAGGCCCGACTGTTTCACGCCGCCAAAGGGCGCCACCTCGGTCGAGATCAGG
>DOUW01000051.1 GCA_003520365.1 Massilia sp. | reverse complement strand
GCGCGCCGGTGCTGACCGCCCTCACCGCGCGCGTGCCGCGCAAGCGCCTCCTGATCGGCCTGATGCTGCTGTTCACGGCCGGCAACCTGGTTGCTTCCGTCGCGCCGGGCTATGCCGCCCTGATGGCGGCGCGGGTGCTGACCGGCCTGGCGCACGGCGTCTTCCTCTCGATCGGCTCGACCATCGCCACCAGCCTGGTGCCGAAGGAAAAGGCCGCGCGCGCCATCGCCCTGATGTTCACCGGACTGACCGTCGCGCTGGTGACCGGCGTGCCGCTCGGCACCTGGATCGGCCAGCAGTTCGGCTGGCAGTCGACCTTCCTGGCGGTGGCCCTGCTCGGCGTGATCGCGATGATCGGCAGCGCGATCCTGGTGCCCTCCTCGATCGGCGACGCCAAGCCGGCCAGCCTCGCGGCCCAGTTCGCGGTGCTGAAGAAACCGCGCCTGCTGCTGGTGTACGCCATCACCACGCTCGGCTATGGCGGCTCCTTCGTCGCCTTCACCTACCTCGCCCCGATCCTGCAGGACGTGGCCGGCTTCGCCGCCTCGAGCGTTGGCCTGGTGATGCTGGTCTATGGCGTCTCTGTCGCCGCCGGCAATATCTGGGGCGGGCGCCTGGCCGACCGCAAGGGACCGGTGCGCGCGCTGCAGATCGTGTTCGCGCTGCTCGCCGCCGTGCTGGCCGTGTTGACATTCACCGCGCCGCACCCGGTACTGGTGATCGCCACCGTGCTGGCCTGGGGCGCAGTCGCCTTCGGCAACGTGCCCGGCCTGCAGCTCTACGTGGTGCAGCGCGCCGAGAAAGACGCGCCGCAAGCGCTGGACATGGCGTCGGGCCTGAACATCGCCGCCTTCAACCTCGGCATCGCGCTCGGCGCCTGGGGCGGCGGCCTGATCGTCGAAAACCTCGGACTGATGGCCACGCCGCCGATCGGCGCCGTGGTCGTCGCCGGCGCCCTGGCACTCACTACGCTGGCCGGACGCCTCGACCGGCGCGATGCCGCCCGCAGCACCCGCTCGCTGTCCAAGCGGGCCACGGAACTCGTTTAATCACAACAAAGGAAACCACATGAACAAGCTAATGACTATGCCCCAGATCGGCGCAGGCACCTTCCGCCTGCAAGGCCAGCAGGCCATCGACAGCGTCGCCAACGCCCTCGACCTCGGCTACCGCCACATCGACACCGCCCAGATCTACGGCAACGAAAGCGAGGTCGGCCAGGCCCTCGCGCAGAGCGGCGTGGCGCGCGGCGAGGTCTTCGTCACCACCAAGATCTGGACCGAACACCTGGCGGCCGACGCCTTGATCCCGAGCCTGGAAGAAAGCCTGCGCAAGCTGCGCATGGACACGGTCGACCTGACGCTGATCCACTGGCCTTCGCCCGGCGCGGCGGTCCCGGTGGCCGAATCGATGCGCGCGCTGATGGCGGCGCGCGAGCGCGGCCTGACGCGTGCCATCGGCATCTCGAACTTCACGATCACGCTGATGCGGGAAGCCATCGACGCCGTCGGCGCGCAGAACATCGCCACCAACCAGGTCGAACTCCACCCCTACCTGCAGAACCGCGCGGTGGCCGCATTCGCGCGCGAGCACGGGATCCACGTCACGGCCTACATGCCGCTCGCCTACGGCAAGGTGCTGGACGACCCGGCGATCCAGGCGATCGCCGACCGCATCGGGGCGACGCCGGCCCAGGTCACGCTGGCCTGGCTGCTGGCGAAGGGTTACGCCGTAATCCCCTCCTCGACCCGGCGCGCCAACCTCGAAAGCAATCTCGCAGCAAGCCGCCTGCAGCTCGATGCGGACGCCGTCGCCGCCATCGATGCCCTCGAACGCGGCGAGCGCCTGGTCAGCCCGGACTTCGCACCGGCGTGGGATTGACCTAGATGTCGAGCTCCGGATAGCGGCGGAAGATCCCCTCTTCGTTGAAGGGGATGCGTCTATCCGAAGCCAGGTAGGCGGCGATGCGTGGCCTGCCCGCGACGCGCCGGCGCAGTTCATCGAGCTGCGGATGGCGCTTCAGCTCTTTCGCCGTCGCCTTCGGAAATGCGTACTCCAGGCCTTCGAGCGCCTGGAACAGCGACAGGTCGGCATAGGTCACCTCCTGTCCCAGCAGGTAGTCCTGTTTCCCCAGCACGCGGGCGAAATAGCCGAGGAACTTGGGGATGCGCTGCGCCGTGAACTCCCGTGCGCGGCGCAAGGCCTCGGGCTGCTGGTCCTCGTAGTAGAGCGAGGCCCCGACCGGATGGTGGGTCTCGTGCGCCTCGGCGACCAGGTCGGCGATCGTCAGTTGCAGCTGCTGGGTCCAGATCCGGCCCGCCGGGTCGTTCGGCGCCAGGCCATGGCGCTCGCCGATGAACATCAGGATCGCCGCCGTCTGGCCGATCGTCATCCCCTCGACACGCAGGAAAGGCGGCGCAAAGGCCGGCCTCGCGTCCTCCTTCAGCGCCGCCATCAGTTTCTCGACACCCTTCGGGCCGCGCGCCACATCCACATAGTCGACGCCCGCTTCCTCCAGCGCCAGCCGGACGAATTCGCCGCGGCCCTGGATGCTGGGCCAGTAGAACAGTTCATAAGTCATGGTGTCCTCCGCCATCGTCGAACCGGCAGTATCAGGCAAAAATCGGCGGGGCCGCGCGCGGCTCGTGCTATTCTGGCAAGAAACGAACCGTAGTGTTCAACGAGAAAAGCACACCTGAAGGAGCCGACACCGTGTTCGCGAACCGCCGTCGTAGCGTCGAAAAGATTGCTTCAAAGAACTTATTTCCCTTGAGCAATATCACCGCCAGCGCCAGGGAGGTAAGCCACCATAGCGTGGACTACCGCCTTTCACGGAGCGCCACCATGATTTTCGCTCACCTGACCAAGCACTGGCTGGCCCGCCGCGGCCAGTTGCCCCTCTCCTCGCGCCTGCTGTCGGTACTGCGTAGTTCGCGCGTGCTGCTGTTCTGGCGCGAGCACGCCGCGCTGTGCCGGCTCGACGTCGTGCGCAATCACCTGGCCGCGGTCGCAAGCGACGACCTGTTCCACCACCTGAGCCACCGCGATTACCTGGTCAAGGGCTTGAGCGCGCGCCAGCGCGTGCAGTGCGTGCTGGCGCACTACCGTTTCGAGGACAGCAGTTTCGACGCCGCCTACAAGCAGGCGGTGTACGCGAGCGGCGGGCTGGCGCTCTGGCAGCACGAGGCGAACGGCAGCCGCTTCCTGATCCGCCTGGAGATGGCCTCGCGCATGAACGCCGAGGGCGACCTGACCATCGCCCTGGTCGCCGACGGCAAGGTGCTGCACCGGCTGTCCTTCTCTTGGGTCGACGGCGCCATCGCCGGGCTGCCGGCCGGCCTGCTGCCCTTCGTTGCCCGCAACCAGGGACGCTGGCTTGATTCCGGCGCGGCCTTCGAGGCCTTCGAGAATGCCTTCCCGAACAACTCCCCGAGCTTCTTCTGCTTCGCCGCGATGCAGGGCGTGGCCCAGGCCCTGGGCATGGAGCAGGTGGCGGCGGTCAAGTGCACCGCCCACATCGCCTACGACCCGCTGGAACTCAAGCACTTCGCGAATGCCTACGACGGCTTCTGGAAAATCCTGGGCGGGACCGAGCTCCCGGGCGACACCTGGCGCATCACGCTTCCCTTCTACCTGAAGCCGTTGGCCGACATGCCGTCCAAGCACCGCAAGCGCGCCGCCCAGCGCCGCGAACACTGGCGCACGATCGGCGACGCCGCGCGCACGACGCTGCAGCGCCACCTGCTGCACGGGCGTGCGCACTCCGGGCATGCGGCGCCGCTGCGCGAGGCGGCCGAGGCGTGAGGTGTGTTTTTCGTAGGGTGGGTTCTCGAACCCACGCGGTCGTGCTGGTGCATACCGCAACGCGACAGGAACTCCCCGTCATCCAGCCGCCCGGGCTTCGCTTGAGGTTCCATTTGCCCAAGCCGTGAGACCGCGTGGGCTCGAGAGCCCACCCTACGTAGCCTTCCATCGTCACGTTTCGATTGATCGTCTGTGCCATACCGCGTGGACACAGGTGTCCACCCTACGAGGATCAATTGTTCGCGACCGAGACGCGCACCCCCATCCATTGACAGAACCACCACGGCGCAAGAAGCCCGTGGTACACTCGCGCCTTCGCTAGGGGTCCTGGAATTCGCGTTCCGGGTGAGAGATACCCTTCGTACCTGATCTGGATAATGCCAGCGAAGGAAAGCGCAACGCAGTTCGACATCCTTGTTTGCCCTTCCCCCACGTTGGCTCCGGCTTTTTTGAAAGCAGTGCGCCGCCGACGCGGTGCGCGAAAACGAGCAAACTCATGAAACCTGTATTCAAGCATTCCCTCCTCGCCTGTGCGATCGCGCAGGCGTTCGCCATATCCGGTTCCGCTGCCGCCTCCGACGAGACCGTGGAAAACGCGCAGGCCATCCCCTCGGTGGTCGTCAGCGGCAGCAAGTGGACGGTCAGCGACCGCGCCAGCGTCGGCGGCTTCGCCGACATGCCGATCATCGACACCCCGGCCTCGGTGAGCGCCTTCGGCCGCGAACGGATGCAGGACCTGTCGATCCGCAGCGCCAGCGATGCCCTCGCCTACGACGCCTCGGTCGGCGACGCCTACAACGCGGTCGGCTATGCCGAGCAGTTCTCGGTGCGCGGCTTCATGCTGAACAATAACTCGGGCTACCGCAAGGACGGCATCGCGATTCCCGCCGATACCCAGATCCCGCTGGAGAACAAGGAGCGACTGGAGCTGCTCAAGGGCGTGGCCGGCATGCAGTCCGGCCTGGCGGCGCCGGGCGGCATCCTGAACTTCGTCACCAAGCGCCCGACCAACAACGATCTGCGTTCGGCGACCGTCGAAGCGCGCGAGCGCGGCACCCTGTATGGCGCCGTCGACCTCGGCGGGCGGTTCGACGATAAACGCTTCGGCTACCGCGTGAACGCCGCCGCCGAGCGCCTGCGCTCCTACATCAAAGGGGCCGATGGCGAGCGCCAGTTCGTGTCCGGCGCCTTCGACTGGCAGATCAGCCCGGACGCCCTGCTCCAGCTCGATGCCGACTTCCAGCACAAGGAACAGGTCACCGCGCCGGGCTACCAGCTGATCCGCGGTGTCGCACTGCCGCGCGGCGTCTCGGCCAAGACCCTGCTCAATGCCCAGCCCTGGACCAGGCCGGTCGACACCGACAGCGCCAACTTCGGCCTGCGCTTCGACTATCGCCTCAACGCCGACTGGCGCGCCACCGTTACCGCCAACAAGCACTGGTTCAAGCGCGACGACTACACCGCCTTCCCTTACGGCTGCAGCAACGAGGGCGACGGCTACTATCCGGGCTTCTGCTCGAACGGCGACTACGACGTCTACGACTACCAGAGCGTTGGCGAGCGCAAGACCCCGTTCGGCGTCCAGGCCCAGGTCCAGGGCCGCTTCGCGCTGGGCGGCCTGCGCCACGTGCTCACCGCCGGCCTCGGGTACGCCGAGCGCCACAACAGCTACGGCGACTACGTCTACGACTACGCCGGCTACAGCAACATCTACAACAATTTGATCGTCGATCCGGCGCCGGGCAACCCGAGCACCGGCCCGGTCTCGGAACGCTACACCGAGCGCGAACGTTCGCTGTTCGTGCAGGACATCGTGACGCTCACGCCGGAACTGACCCTGCACGCCGGCCTGCGCTACACCAAAATCGACAGCAGCCAATTGCCGGAACCGGAACTGGGCTGGACGTCGAGCAAGGCCAGTTATGTGCTGCCGAGCGTCTCGCTGGTCTACGGCCTGACGCCGAACTGGAACGTCTACGGCACCGTCGCCCACGGCCTGCAGTCGGGCGGCGTGGCCGAGATGGGCACGACCAACGAGAACGAGGACCTGGGCCCGAACCGCTCGAAGCAGTTCGAGCTCGGCACCAAGGGCCAGTTCGGCGACGTCGCCTTGAGCGCCGCGCTGTTTCAGATCACGACCGGCCTCGAGTACACGAACGCGGCGGACACCTTCGTCCGCAACGGCGACCAGCAGCACCGCGGCTTCGAACTGGCGGCCCAGCGCAGCAGCGGCGACCTGACCTACGGCGCGACCCTGATGGCGCTGCGCGCGAAGCAGGAAGGCACGGGCGACGCCCGCTACGACGGCAAGCGCGCCACCAACGTCCCGGAACTGAAGACGACCCTGTGGGCCGACTATGCGGTGCCGGCACTGCCGGGCCTGAAAGTCAGCGGCCAGTGGCAGTATGCCGGCAAGAAGTCCTTCGATCCCGAGAACACGGTCTACGTGCCGGGCTACCACGTGTTCGGCCTGGGCGCGTCCTACGGCCTGAAGATGGGAACGACGAACGTGACCCTGCGCGCCCGCGTCGACAACCTGTTCGACAAGTTCTACTGGCGCGACGTCACCCAGCAACTGGGCGGCTACCTGCTGCCGGGCGCGCCGCGCACCTTCCGCGTGTCGGCGCAGTTCGACTTCTAAAGGGCTGCCAACGCCAGCTCCACCTGCCGCAGACGCCGCGGCAGGTCTCCGCTGATCAACACGAACGGGATGCCCCGTTCGTTCAGCTCGGCCAGCACCATCCGGTGCACCATCTGGCGCACCTCTTCCGATTCGCGCTGCAGCCCGTCCGGCGTCCATGGCGTATCCGTGGCGGTCACCAGGGTCAGCGCGTAATCGTGGCTGCGCGCCAGTTCCCCCAGTCGGTCATCCACCCTGCCCCAGTAGACGCGGCTGTAGAGGGCCGTCATCAGCGGCGTGGTGTCGCAGAACAGGTAACGTCCTGCCTGCGCGGCGGCGGCGTCCTCGCGTTCGCGCTGGGTGCGCGCGATGCCGAACTGGTCGTCCTCGAACGGCACCCGCCCCATCGTGTCGACGAATTCGCGCAGGTATTCCGGCACCCAGAGGGTAGCGTAGCGCCGGGCCAGCGCTTCGCACAGGGTCGACTTGCCGCTCGACTCGGCGCCGAGGACGGCGATGCGCAAGGGCGCGTTCATCGAGAACACACTCATTGCGCCACTCGCGCGATATTGCTCCAGGCGCGCAGCCCGCGCGCCGCCAGCAGCACGAACACCGCATACAGCACGGCCGTCACGTGCAGGTCCTTGTACAGGTAGAGGCCGACGTAGAGCACGTCGACCACGATCCAGACGTGCCAGTTCTCGACTTTTTTGCGCGCCAGCAGGAGCTGGCCGACCAGGCTGCCGGCGGTGAGGAAGCCGTCGATGTGCGGCACGTCGGTGTTCGTGTAGTTCTTCAGGAACCAGGAGAGCAGGAGGAAACCCAGGCCCCATGCCGCCACTGCCCAGGCCCAGCCGGCGGCCCCGAGGCGCGTCACCACCAGCCGCGTCTCTGCTGCACCGCGCAGCCATTGGTACCAGCCCCACACCGAGGCCGCGATGAACACCAGCTGCAGGCCGCTGTCGCCGTACAGGCGCGCGTCGAAAAACACCACCGCATAAGTGGCCGAGGACGTGATCGAGAACAGCCAGGCCCAGTGGTTCTGGCGGACGTTGAGCAGCACGGTCGTCACCGCCAGGGCAAACGAGACCAGTTCGAGGGGCGTGGTGCTGAAACCGAGGACGGCGAGTGTTTCGTTCATTCGGGCGTGTCGATGGGAAGGCGGGGCCGTGCGCGGACGGATCGAGGCTGCTGCATGGCGTACTGCATCGCGGCGGCAGGTCAGCGGGCGATTATGCGAGCTGGCGCCCGAATGCGCAAGCCGAACCGTCCGGTTCCGGACACCCCTGTTCGCAGCCGGGCAGCGCCAGGCGGGTATGCCGGACGTGTTCCCGCAATCCAGCATAAAAAAACCGCGGCCGGATCGCTCCGGCCGCGGTTCTTCGATCGATCCAGACTGCTTATTTCTTCGGATACTTGATCGTCATTTCCTTCAGCAGGTTGTCGGCGCCGTCGACCTCCTTCATCACCCACAGCATGTAGCGGATGTCGACGTGGATCGCGCGCGTGATCGCGGTGTCGAAGTACCAGTCCTTGGTGATCGACTCGTAGGTCGAGTCGAAGTTCAGGCCGACCAGTTCGCCGCGCTTGTTCATCACGGCCGAACCCGAGTTGCCGCCGGTGGTGTCGGCGCTCGACAGGAAGTTGACCGGCACGGTGCCCAGCACCGGGTCCTTGAACGCGCCATAGCGCTTTTCCAGCACCGCTTTCTTCAGCGTTGCAGGCACCAGGAACGGGTCCTTGTCGGTTTCCTTCTCGAGGATACCCGCGACGGTCGTGAACGGGCCCTTGACCAGGCCGTCGCGCGGCGCGTACGGCGACACGGTGCCGTAGGTCACGCGCAGGGTCGAGTTGGCGTCCGGGTAGACCGGTTTACCCTGCGACTTCTTCCAGGCGATGACGGCGCTCATGTACTGCGGGATGGTGCGGTCCAGGTTGCCGTCGATGTCCTTGCGGCGGTTCTCGAGCGCGTCGGCGACCTCATTCAGGCGCACGGCGAGCTGGATGAAGGGATCGTTCGACTTGCGGAAAGCATCGACGTCCGCGTTCATCCAGGCCAGGCGCTTGGCGGTGTCGGCCAGCTCGGTGCCCTTGTAGAAGGCGTCCAGGCTGGCGGCGTTCGGCGCCAGGGCGTCCAGGCCCTGCGGACGCAGCTTCTGGTCGATCTTCGCATAACGCGTCAATGCGGCGGCCCAGCGCGCCTGGTCGACGTCCGGCACGAAGGACTGCTCGAGGCGGGTCAGGCGCGCCTTGATGAAGGACAGGTCGCGTTCCTGGTAGCCGGCGTCGCGCTGGGCGTCCGGCTTCTGGCGCTCCTGGGCCAGGCGGTACAGGGTGCGCGCGCTCTTGAGCAGGTCGCTATGCGTAGCCTCGGCATAGGCCGCTTCCTCGCGCGACAGCGCCATGTCCGACGCGATCACGGCGTCCAGGTCGGCCAGCAGGTTGCCCGCGCTGCCGTTCTTGCCGTACCAGGCGCGGAACTCGGCGTCCTGCACGTCCTTGATGGCGGCGATGTCCTTGCGCGCGAAGCCGTCGAGCAGGCCCTGGGTCTTCTTCAGCACGTTGTTCAGGCTCTTGGCGACGCTGGCGTAGCGCACGTCCCAGGCGGCGTTGCCGCGGGTGGCGGCAGCGATCACGTCGAGGTCGGCGGTGATGGTCGCGACCTTGGCCGGGTAGTCGACCTCGCGCGCGAAGCGGATTTCCGACGGCAGCTTGTAGCGGCTGGTGCGGCCCGGGTAGCCGGCCAGCAGGATCGGGTCGCCGTTCTTCAGGCCTTCGGCGGACACCACCAGGAAGTCCTTCGACTTGTAGGGCACGTTGTTCGGCGACGGATCGGCCGGGCGGCCGTCGGGGCCGACGTAGGCACGCAGGAAGCTGTAGTCGCCGGTCTGGCGCGGCCACTCGTAGTTGTCGATGTCGCCGCCGAAGTTGCCGATCTTGTCCGACGGCGCGTGCACCAGGCGCACGTCGCGGATCATCAGCTGCTTGATGCGGTAGTACTCGAGGCCGCGGTGGAAGGCCGGCACCGAGCAGCGGTAGGCCTTGTCGCTCTCGCACTCGGCGATCAAGGCCTTGATGCGCGCGGAAATCGCTTCGCTGCGCTCGCGCCCGCTCATGCTGCCGCCCAGGCCCTTCAGCACGCGATCGGTGACGTTCTCGACCTTCTCGGTCACGTACACCAGGGTGTTCGGACCGCCCGGCAGTTCCTCGGCGCGGGTCTTGGCCAGGAAGCCGTCGACGATGTAGTTCTTTTCCGCGGTCGAATTGCGCTGGATGGCGCCGTAGGCGCAATGGTGGTTGGTGACCACCAGGCCGTCCGGCGACACGAACGAGGCCGAGCAGCCGCCCAGCGAGACGATCGCGCTCATCGGATGCTTCGACAGGTCGGCCAGCTTCTCGGCCGGCATCGTGATGCCGATGCGTTTCAGTTCGGATTTCAGCTGCGGCAGCTGGTGCGGTTGCCACTGGCCTTCGTCGGCGACGGCATGGGCGGCCACGCCGATCAGGGCGACGGGCAGGACGATCGATTTGAACAAGGTAGGACCCCGGATGAGTTGGAACAAGCGCGAGTATAGCCCTTGGCCGGGGCCGGAAAAAGGTTTTTCGCCGTCCATACAGGATGCATGGAGCGTACCGCGTGCCCCGCAACTCGTGCATTCTGGCTAGAATGGAGGATTGCCCGCCGGGCCGGCATTTCGAAGGAACGCCATGGGACGCCTCGCCACCCTCCTCTCCACCCTCGCGCACAAGCTCGCGCTCGACGCCTATACCGTGGCGCTGCTCGGCATGGTCGTGCTGGCGAGCTTCCTGCCCGCCAGCGGCCAGGTCGCCGTCGCGCTGGGCGACGTCACCACGGTCGCCATCGGCCTGCTGTTCTTCCTGCACGGCGCCAAGCTCTCGCGCGAAGCCATCGTCGCCGGCCTGATGCACTGGCGCCTGCACCTGCTGGTCCTGGCCTCGACCTTCGTCATGTTCCCGCTGATGGGCCTGGCCATGAAGCCGCTGGCCCTGGGGCTGCTCACGCCGGATCTGTATCTCGGCATCCTGTTCCTGTGCGTGCTGCCCTCGACCGTGCAGTCCTCGATCGCCTTTACCGCCATGGCGCGCGGGAACGTGGCGGCGGCCGTCTGCAGCGCCTCGGCCTCGAACTTCCTCGGCATCTTCCTCACCCCCATGCTGGTCGGTGCGCTGATCGTCAGCGACGGCGGCGCGGCCGGCGGCGGCTCGGGCTGGTCGCAGGTGCTGAGCATCGTCGAACAGCTGCTGCTGCCCTTCCTTGCCGGCCAGTTGCTGCGCCCCTGGATCGGCGCCTTCATCGACCGTCACAAGCCGGTGCTGCGCTACGTCGACCAGGGTTCGATCCTGCTGGTGGTCTACACCGCGTTCTCGGAATCGGTGACCGAAGGCCTGTGGCAACACGTCTCGGGCTGGACCCTGTTCGCGCTGATCGGCGTCAGCTGCCTGATGCTGGCGATCGCCCTGGGCCTGGCCACCTGGACCAGCCGCCGCGCGGGCTTCTCGAAAGAGGACGAGATCACGATCGTGTTCTGCGGCTCGAAAAAGAGTTTGGCCACCGGCGTGCCGATGGCCAAGGTGCTGTTCGCGCCTTCGGCGCTGGGGATGATCATCCTGCCGGTGATGCTGTTCCACCAGATCCAGCTGATGGTCTGCGCCGTGCTGGCGCAGAAGTGGGCAAGGCGCGCCGAGTGAGGCTTGCCTGAGGCTTACTGCTGGCGGCGCCGGCGGACGGCGTACAGTGCGCCCAGGCCGCCCAGCAGCATCGCGGTGGTGGCCGGCTCCGGCACGGGCGACGGCTCGCCCGGGGTGGCATCGAGGTCGGTGACCGTCAGGGTGTAGACGCCGGTCCCCAGGTACTGGGTCAGGTTGAAGGTGCCGAGCTTGAAGGTCGGCGTGTATTCGGAACCGGTGTAGAGCTGGAGGCCGTCGGTGCTCAGCAGGAGCGTGTCGCCGTACCAGTCGAGGATCTCCATGCCGCCGCCGATGGAAGCGTTGAAGAAGGTCAGGTCGGCCACGTCGAACCACGAACCCGGGAAGTTACCGAAGACGTCATAGACGGTGAAGCCGAGGCCGGGATAGGGAACATCCGACGCGAGGGTGGAGTCCAGCTGCCAGCTGGCGTTGTAATCGCCGGTGAGATCGAACTGGTACAGCCCCGCATTCGCCACGCCTGCCGAGAAGAACATGACGGCAGCAGCTGCTTTTTTCAGACTTTTCATCAGATTCATTGCGCATTCCTGTCAAGTGAATGGTCGTTATCCCGACCGGTGATGGTAGTTTCGGGAGCAATGCGAGGGATGTCACACTGATACCGAGGGTAAAACATCGTGCAATACCATTCGTTAGCAGGAAATGTGCCTGAGAGAAAATATTTATAAAAAACAATGAGTTATGATAATTGCCCGAAAATTAATAATATTTTCGTAAGATTTCTCGACAGGATATGGCGAAAGAAAAGCAGGTACGAGGTCCGGCTCTCGGACCTCGCCCTTGAATCCAGTCTTAGAAGCGGACCTTGACGAAGGCCGAGGGGCCGGTCAGCTTCAGGTCGAGGTCGGCAGTGCGTTCGCCATTGCGGTGCAGGTCGATCTTCTGGATGCCGTAGTCGAGCATCAGCGAGACGTTGCGGGCGGCCAGCCATTCGACGCCGGCGGCGCCATTGTAGACGTGGCCCTCGACCGTGCCGCCGTTCTTCTTGACGCCGCCCGCTTCGGCGTACAGGCGCACCTTGTCGTTCAGGGCGTAGCGCCAGGCCAGCTCGATCGTCGGCGCCCAGACGCCATCGCTGGACGAGCCGCTGCCGCTCCAGGTATAGGTCTCGGGCGGGTTGGATGCGCTCACCTGCGCATCGGCCGAACCGGAAATCTTGGCGCGCAGGTAGGCCGCGCCCAGGCCGACGCCGAACACGCTCTTTTCCTTGCCGAACCACAGCTTGTACGCCAGGCGCGCCATCTCCAGGCGCAGCTTGGCGTCGGCCTCGATGCTGCCGCTCACCGGACGGCCTTCGTACACGGTGTCGCCGTCGAGCGTGGCGCCGTAGCCTTTGCTGAAGCGGAAGTAATCGAAGGACAGGCCGTGGCTGTCGCCGAACAACAGCTCGGCCTTGGCGCGCGGCAGGCTCTCGTGGCCGATCTTTTCGTCGGGCGTGTCGACGCGGCCGTAGCGGGTGTCGCCGCCGAGGTGGATCTCGGGATCGGCATAGAAGGCGCCGCCGGAAATGCTGATACGGTCCAGGGCCGGCGATTGCTGGGCCTGGGCCATGCCGGCCGTCGCGGCGCCCAGCAGGATGGCGCCCTTGACGGCATTGACGACGATCTTGTTCAGGGAGGGGCGGACGGCGCGCGTGGCTGGGCTGGACATGGGTTCTCCAATAGAAAAGTGTTGTTCAAAAAATGTCCGCCAGACTTTGTCTGGCGCGACAACACTTTTATTATCGCCAATATCATATTAACAACGCGCACGATTGCTGACCTTTCGGTCAGCAATCGTGCGCCCCCCTCCCCCCTTCCCCCCCCTCCCCCCNNCCTTGCGGTCAGCAATCGTGCGCCCGCCTCGCCCCTTCCCTCCCTTCACTCGATGCTGACCTCCTTGCGGTTGTCGCGCGACACCCGGTCGATCATCTTGTTGTAGGGATCGACGCCGACCTCGAACGGTTGTTCCTTGACCGTCACGGTCAGCACCGGATTCGCGCCCGAGAGCGCACGCTTCTCCAGCAGCAGCACCTTTTCGTCGGCTTCCTTGGCGCCCCTGGCGCGGGCGAAGACGCCGACTTCCACCGGTTCGTCGTAGGCGCGCGGGTTCTCCTTGCCCTTGCCGTCGGCCTCCGTCTTGGCCAGGTGCAGCTTCATGGTCACGTCCCACTGGCCGTCGCTGCGCTTCTTCGCGCTGGCCTCCAGCACGCGGTTGTCGTAGAAGACGATCTTCTCGAACAGGTCGGTGATCAGGGCCTGCTTCGATGGCGGGGCTTCGGCGCGGATATAGTCGACCAGCTCGGCGGAGGTGGCGAACGGCGACTCCTGGTAGCCCTTGTCCTGCAAGAAGCGCTTCAGGGCGCGGTTCAGGGCTTCTTCGCCGATCTCGTCGCGCAGGCGGTAGAAGACCAGGCTGCCCTTGCGGTAGTGGATGTAGGCCTGGTTTTCCACCCGCACCAGCGGCAGTTCCTCGATCAGCTCGCCGCCGCGCGAACTCAGGTAACGATCGAGTTCGTAGCGCAGGAAGCGGCGCATCTGCTGGCGGCCATATTCCTTCTCCATCACCATCAGCGCCGAGTATTGCGACAGCGATTCGATCAGCATGCTCGATCCCTGCACGTTGGCGGCGGTCACCTGGTGGCCCCACCACTGGTGCGCCATTTCGTGGGCCGTCACGTAGAACACGTAGTCGATGGCGTCCTTGTCGCGCAGGTCGGCGATGAAGCCGATCGACTCCGAGAACGGGATCGTGTTGGCGAAGGACTGGGCGAAGCTCTGGTAGTTCGGGAACTCCAGGATGCGCACCTGCTTGTGCTGGTAGGGCGTGAACCGGGTCGTGAAATAGTCCAGCGACTTCTGCGTGCCCGCGATCATCCGGTCGACGTTGTAGGCGTGCTTCCTGTCGTGGTAGATCTCGATCGGGATGCCCTTCCACTCGCCCTTCTTCACCGCCCAGTCGGCCGACAGGTAGGCGAAGAACGGCATCATCTTCTGGTCCATCCTGTACTGGAAGTAGTTGCGGCCGTTTTCCTTCCACGACTTCTGCAGGTAGCCCGGCGCCAGCGCGACCTGGTCGCCGCTGGTCGAGACGACGGTCTCGAAATCGATCCAGTCCGCATCCTGGCCGAACATGGTGTTGGCGCGCGCCGCCTTGTCTTCCAGCTTGGCCATGCGCTCGGGTTCGCCCAGGCCGCGCTTGCGGCGCTCGTTACGGTCGGTCAGCTCGCCGCCCGGCTGGTAACCGATCTGCGGGAAGAACTCGCGGTTGTTGAAGAAGGTGCCGTTCAGGTTGATGGTATCGGCCGTCCCGCCGTTCGTGAAGCCCGGACGGCGCACGTCGACCGCGAAGTCCAGCGGCAGGCGGGCGCCGGGCGCCAGGGCCTGGTCCAGCTTGATGATGGTGAAGCCGAACTTCCTGTCGTCCAGCTCGACCTTGTGCGCGGGCAGTCCCGACAGGGTGGTCGCGACATCCGGGTTGCGCTGCAGGCGCAGCGTGTCCAGCGGCTGGCCCGTCTTGTTCTCCAGGACGTAGCGGCCCCGGATCGCGACCCGGCGCTCCTCCGGATAGATATCCACGTTGGCGCGCACGTCGACGATCTTCGCGTGCGGCAGGTCCTTGTACTTGCGGTAGGTCTTTTCGTACTCGGCCTGCTTGTCCATCGCCACGTTGCCGGCCTCGTAGCGCGCCAGGGTGTTCGTGTTGTGGAGGATCCATGCGCCGACCCCGGCGAATGCGATGCCGCAGGCCGCCAGCGCCACGCCGGAAGGCCCCTTCAGGCGCTGGCCGGCCGTGCGCACGCGGGTGCGCCAGTCGACCGACAGGCCGCGTACCCAGAACGCCTGGGCCACGATCAGGGCTGCCACGGTGAACAGGGTCCAGTACAGCGCGAACCAGGCCCAGCCCGCGAGGAAGTGGCCGTAGCCGTTCATGTCCGAGTACGGCGTGCGCGGCAGGCCGCCGATGTTGTACAGGTTGTGGTCGAAGTGCATGACGAGGGCGACGACCTGCGACACCATCAGGACGATCATCAGGGCGTAGCCGGCGAACTTGTTGTTCGTGACCACCTGCAGGACGATGGCGATCAGGCCCAGGAGGATGAAGGGAACGCTCGAGACCAGCATGCCCTTGGCGTAGAGCGCCAGCTCGACCGGGGCGCCGCCCCTGACCAGCTGGATCGCGATCGCGGCCAGGACGCCGGTGAACAGGAAGGCCAGCACCACGCCCACCAGCGCCAGGCTCTTGGCGACCAACGGCGCCCAGTTCGGGGTCGGCATCGCATCGACGACGTCGGCGATCCTGGCCTGGCGTTCCTTGAAGATCAGTTCGCCGGCGTAAAAGGTCACGATGATGAGCAGCATGAAGTTGAAGCTGCCCTCCATCATGTCGATCATCAGGTGGGTCATCGGATAGACGTCGGTGCCGAACATCCGGTCCATCTGGGAGGCGGAGCCGACCATGTTCAGCACGCCGAAGAGCAGCATGACGAGGAAAGGCACGCTCTTGAAGACGGCCGCGGCGTCGAAAGCGAAGATGTGGCGGCACTGGGCCCAGCGCGTGGCGCGGCCGAAGCGCGGTTCGATGCGCGGCAGCGCACGGGGAGCAGCGGCAGGCGCGGCCGGCGCCGGCATCCTGGCCTTGCC
>DOUW01000052.1:2532-2785 GCA_003520365.1 Massilia sp. | reverse complement strand
GATCTTCACTGTCACCTTGCCGGGCAGGCCGGCGCTTTGCGTCTGCAGATAGTGTTCCGCCACCTTGCGCAGCGCGGCGCCGTCCTGGCGCGCGCCCGCGCTTTGGCCCGACCCTTGCGCCAGCGCCAGCGGCGCGGCCAATAGCAGGGCAGTGAACAGTCTCAAATTCTTGAACATGGCAAAAGAATGCTTTTCGATGCCTGCCATCTTAGGCGTCTTGATGCCGCAGTGAAACTTTGAATAGCCGGGGTTT
>DOUW01000052.1:0-2253 GCA_003520365.1 Massilia sp. | reverse complement strand
AACTTCAAGGCGCGCGACATCGACTTCGCCAGCGCCATGCAGGGCGCCTTGTCGCGCGCGGCGAACCCCGGCAATCCGCTGGCCGCCACCAATGCGCGCCACCAGCAGCCGGCCGCCGACGGCAAGGCGCTGCCGGACGGCACCCCGGTGCTCTACCGCGGCGTGGTGCAGGGCGCGGTCGACGGCAACACGGTCGACATGGACGTCGAGCGCAACCAGTTCGCCGACAACGCGCTGCGTTACGAAGCCGGCATCACCATGATCAACCACCAGATCCGCGGCCTGCTGGCGGCGATCCAGAACGGTCAATAAGCCTTCAGAGGTCAGCCATCATGTCGCTCTTTAATATCTTCAATGTCTCCGGCTCGGCCATGAGCGCCCAGGCCCAGCGCCTGAACACGGTCGCCAGCAACCTCGCCAACGCCGACAGCGCCACCTCGAGCACCGGCGAAGCCTACCGCGCCAAGCAGGTCGTGTTCGAGGCGGTGCCGATGGCCACCGGCGGCACCGGCGTCAAGGTGCGCGAAGTGGTCGAAGATCCGTCGCCCCTGAAGCAGGTCTACGATCCCAAGCACCCGATGGCCGACGAGAAGGGCTATGTCTCGATGCCGAACGTGAACGCGGTGGACGAGATGGTGAACATGCTGTCGGCCTCGCGCTCGTACCAGAACAACGTCGAAACCATGAACGCGGCGAAAAGCATGCTGCTGAAAACCCTGACCCTGGGTCAATAATCCTAACGAGCCACCGATATGTCCACCGTAAACAGCGCCGCCGCCGGCACCTCGATCAACGACCTGATGGCGACCATGAACGCCAAGAAGACCGAGAAGGACGGCGTCCAGGCCG
The DNA here is from genome assembly GCA_003520365.1 of Massilia sp. Lineage (GTDB taxonomy): Bacteria > Pseudomonadota > Gammaproteobacteria > Burkholderiales > Burkholderiaceae_D > Telluria > Telluria haematophila. The sequence continues at coordinate 1,404 of DOUW01000052.1, read as the reverse complement.
ATACCGACAAGTTCATGACCCTGCTCGTGACCCAGCTGAAGAACCAGGACCCGCTGAACCCGCTCGACAACGCCCAGGTGACCAGCCAGCTGGCCCAGCTCCAGACCGTGACCGGCGTGAACAAGCTGAACGAGACGCTGGAGACGCTGAAGTCGAGCTACCAGTCGAGCGAGGCGCTGGCGGCGACCAACCTGATCGGCCATGGCGTGCTGGTCGAAGGCAGCAACCTGACGCTGGTGAAAGGCCAGTCGGTGTTCGGCATCGACCTGGCGACCGCGGCCGACAACGTGCAGGTGATCGTGACCGATCCGAAGACCGGCAAGGACGTGGCCACGATCGAGATGGGCGCGATGGAAGCCGGCGCCACCCCGCTGGCCTGGGACGGCAGCTCGGACGCGGTCGACGCCGCCACCCTCGCCGACGGCGGCTACACCTTCCGCATCGTCGCCACCCGCGGCGGCCAGCCGCTGACCGACGTCAAGGGCCTCACGCTCGACAGCGTGGCCAGTGTCAGCACCAATTCCAAGGACGGGGTCAAGTTGAACCTCGCGGGCAAGGGGGCCGTGACCCTCGCCGACATCAAACAAGTGCTTTAAATAAGCCGCTACCCCAATTCTTTCAGGAGAACCACATGTCTTTTCAACAAGGTCTGAGCGGCTTGAATGGTGCTGCGAAATCGCTGGACGTCATCGGTAACAACATCGCCAACGCCAGCACGGTCGGCTTCAAGGGCGCGCAGGCGCAGTTCGCCGACGTGTATGCCAGCTCGCTGAACGGCGCCGGCGGCATGACGGCCGGTATCGGCACCAAGGTGTCGCAGATCGCCCAGCAGTTCACCCAAGGCAATATCGAATCCTCGAACAACTCGCTCGACATCGCGATCAACGGCCAGGGCTTCTTCCGTACCGTGTCCTCGGGCATGGTGCAGTACACCCGCAACGGCCAATTCTCGCTGGACAAGGAAGGCTACATGGTCAACGCGGCCGGTTCGAAGCTGACCGGCTACGGCGTGGGCGTCACCGGCCAGGTGCTGGCCGGCGCCCCGATCCCGCTGCGGATCGACACCGCCAACCTGAAGCCGGTCTCGACCGCCAAGGTCGGCATCGAGATGAACCTCGACTCGCGCGCCGCGGCGCCGGCCGTGAATCCCTTCGACGCGGGCGACCCCAACACCTACAACAAGCAGACCCCGATCGACGTCTACGACACGCTGGGCAATCCGCACGTGCTGTCGACCTTCTACGTGAAGAACGGCTCGGGCACCTGGGACGTCTACGCGGCCAACGACGGCACCGAGATCACCAACCTGAAAGTGGCCCAGGCCGCGCAGGGCGACACCGCCGACTTCGCGGCCGTGAACGCGGCGCGCGCCGCCTGGGACGCGGCGACCAAGGCGATCCCGCC
>DOUW01000201.1:399-5210 GCA_003520365.1 Massilia sp. | reverse complement strand
GTGGAACTGTATCCCACCTTCTCCTGGCCGCATGGCCGCGCCGTCGCCCTGCTGGCCGGCGGCACCGACGCCATGTTCGTCGCGGTCGAAGGCGCCGAGGACGATGCGGTGCAGGGCGCGGCCGACCTCGACTCGGTGAACGTCACGGCCGACGACGTCGTCCTGCTGATCGCGGCCTCCGGCGGCACCCCCTATGTGCTGGGCGCGCTGCGCCGCGCGCGCGAACTGGGCGCGCTGACCATCGGCTTCGCCAACAATACCGATGCGCCGATCGCCAACGAGGCCGAGATCGGCATCACCCTCGACACCGGCCCGGAAGTCATCTCCGGCAGCACCCGCCTGAAAGCCGGCACCTCGCAGAAGATTGCCCTGAACAGTTTTTCCAGCGCATTAATGGTGCGTTTGAACAAGGTTTACGGGAACCTGATGGTAGACTTGAAGGCTACCAACGCCAAGCTGGTACGCCGCGCCATCCGCCTGACCTCGTTCGCCACCGGCGCCAGCGAGGACGCCGCCCGCGCCGTGCTGGAACAGTGCGATTTCCACGTCAAGACCGCGATCGTGGCCTTGTCCAAACAAACCGGTGTCGAGCAAGCACGGGCCTTGCTGGAAGCGGCCCGCGGCAGCGTGCGCCAAGCCCTGGCCGGGTAAAGGCAGGGCCGCGCCGGCGCTGCCGGGCACGGTTTTCTCTGACCCGATCACGAAAGAGTTATGCAAACTTCGCAAGCGAAAAGTCCGTGGCTGTGGGTGCCGTCGCTCTATTTTGCCCAGGCCATTCCCTACGTGGTGGCGATGCAGCTGTCGGTCATCATGTACAAGGACCTGGGGATCTCGAATACCGACATCGCCTTCTATACCAGCCTGCTCTACCTGCCCTGGGTGATCAAGCCCCTGTGGTCGCCGGTGGTCGACATGTTCGGCACCAAGCGCGGCTGGACCGTGGCGCTGCAACTGGTGGTCGCCGCTTCGCTGGTGGCGGTCGGCATGGTGCTGCATCTGCCCGTGTTCTTCAGCGTCAGCCTGGCCGTGATGTGGCTGATGGCCTTCAGTTCCGCCACCCACGACATTTCCGCCGACGGCTTTTATATGCTGGGCCTGCGCCAGAAGGACCAAGCCGCCTTTGTCGGCGTGCGCAGCACCTTCTATCGCCTGGCGACCCTGGCCGGACAAGGCCCGCTGGTGGTGCTGGCCGGCTACCTGGCCGTCAGCCTGAACGATGCGCACCAGGCCTGGTCGATCGTGTTCTTCGTGCTGGCCGGCATGTTCGCCCTGGCCTTCGCCTGGCACCAGATGGTGCTGCCGCGTCCCGAGGCCGACCACGCCGTGGCGCGCGGCGAAAACCCGCTGCGCGAATTCTTCGGCACCTTCGCTTCCTTCTTCCGCAAGCGCGACATCTGGCTGATCCTCGGCTTTATTCTGACTTTCCGCCTGGGCGAATCGCAGTTGCTGAAGCTCGTGGCGCCCTTCCTGAAGGACCCGATCGAAAAAGGCGGCCTCGGCCTCTCCACGGCCCAGTACGGCATCGCCTACGGCACCATCGGCATCATTTTCCTCACCATCGGCGGGCTGGCCGGCGGCTACCTGATTTCGCGCCTGGGCCTGAAGCGCTGCCTGTGGTTGATGGTGTTCGCGGTGCATTTGCCGGACCTGGTGTTCGTCTACTTGTCGCAGGCCCAGCCGACCAATTTCTACCTGATCTCGGCCTTCCTGGCGATTGAACAGTTCGGCTATGGCTTCGGCTTCACCGCGATGATGCTGTACATGATCATGGTCGCCGAGGGCGAGCACAAGACGGCGCACTACGCGATCTGCACCGGCTTCATGGCGCTGGGCATGATGGTGCCGGGCATGTGGAGCGGCGCGCTGCAGGAATTCCTGGGCTATAAGAATTTCTTCATCTGGACCTGCCTGGCGACGATTCCGGCTTTCATCATGGCGGCGCTGGTGAAGATTGATCCGGAGTTCGGGAAGAAGTAAGCAGCGTAGTGACACGAAGGCCGGTTGGACGCGTGGGCAGGTTTTCCTGCCCACGCGTTCAATGAACGTGTGCAAAACACGATCGCCAACAATAAATAACAAGATGGAGACAATGTACCAATGAGCGACCCCACCGGCCGCCTCAATTCGCTCGACGCCTTCCGCGGCTTCACCATCGCCGCCATGGTGCTGGTTAACAATCCCGGCGACTGGAGCAACTTGTATTCGCAACTGGCCCACGCCCCCTGGCATGGCTGGACCTTCACCGATGCGATCTTCCCCTTCTTCCTGTTCATCGGCGGCGTTTCGATGGCGCTGTCGCTCGGCCGCCTGGCGGCAGCGGGCGCCGACAAGCCGGGACTGCTGCTGAAACTGGCCAAGCGCGCGCTGCTGATCTTCCTGATCGGCTTCCTGCTGAACCTGATCCCGTATTTCAATTTCGACAAGGTACGCATCCCGGGCGTGCTGCAGCGTATCGCCCTGTGCACCCTGCTGGCCGCGCCCATCGTCGTCTACTGCGGCTGGCGCATGCAGCTGGCGATCATCGGTTTCCTCCTCACCGTGTACAGCGCGCTGATGCTGTTCTATCCGGTGCCCGGCATCGGCGCCGGCGTGCTCGAACCGGGCAAGGATTTCGGCGCCTGGATCGACCGCATGGTGCTCGACGGTCACATGTGGGCGCAATCGAAGACCTGGGATCCGGAGGGGTTGTTCAGCACCCTGCCCGCGCTGTGCAGCCAGCTGTTCGGCGTGCTGGCGGGACGTTTCCTGCTCTCGAAGATCAATCGCACCGAGCAGATCGTCTGGATGCTGCTGGCCGGCCTGCTGTGCCTCTGGCTCGGCGTGATCCTCGATAGCGTCCTCATGCCGATCAACAAAAGCCTGTGGACGCCGTCCTATTGTTTCCTGATGACCGGCTGGGCTTTGCTACTATTCAGCGCCTTCTTCTGGTTGCTCGACGTTAATCCCTACCCCGCGGTACGCGAGGCGGCGGCGCGCTGGACCCATCCGTTCAAGATCTACGGCATGAATGCGCTGTTCATTTTCGCGTTCTCGGGTCTGCTAGCGAAAATGCTCGGCTTCATCAAGCTGGCCCAGCCCGACGGCAGCACGCTGTCGCTCGGGCGCAGCCTGTATGCGCCGATCAGGGATTTGCCGATCGGGGCCTTGAATACGTCGCTGCTGCATGCGCTGCTGTTCAACGCCTGCATGTTCGCGATCGCCTGGTTCATGTGGCGCCGGAAGTGGTTCGTCAAAGTATAAACATCGATAAGCATAGGGGAGCGGTAGTGCAAGCTGATAAGAAACGACGCGCGTTCGCGCTGGCCGGCGTCGCCGGCGTACTGGCCATGAGTGGCTTCCTGGGCGCCTGCTCGACGCCCGGAACGCGCAGCGCCGCCACGCCGGACGGCAGCATCATTGCCCCCGGCGACGTGCCGCCGGCGGCGCCGCGCGAATTCCGCGCCGCCTGGGTCTCGACGGTGGCCAACATCGACTGGCCGACCAAGCAGAACCTGAGCGCGGCCCAGCAGCAGGCCGAGGCGATCGCGATCCTCGACCGCGCCAAGGCGATGAACATGAACGCCATCATCCTGCAGGTGCGCCCCTCGGCCGACGCCATCTACGCTTCGAAGATCGAGCCCTGGTCGGAATACCTCACCGGCACCCAGGGCCAGGCGCCGCAGCCCTGGTACGATCCATTGAAATTCTGGGTCACCGAGGCCCACGCGCGCGGCCTCGAACTGCACGCCTGGTTCAACCCCTACCGCGCCCGCCACGACAATGCCCGTTCGCCGGCCGCGCCGAACCACATCACCCGCGCCAACCCAACGGCGGTGAAACGCTACGGCAAGTTCATGTGGATGGACCCGGCCGAGGAATCGGCATCCAGGCAGACCCTCGACGTGGTGCTGGACGTGGTACGCCGCTACGACATCGATGGCGTCCACATCGACGATTACTTCTACCCCTACCCGATCGAGGCGACCCCGGCGGTGGCCGGCAACCAGGCCGCGCTCGACGGCAAGCCGGCGACCAAGGCCGAGCTGGACTTCCCCGACACCCCGGCCTGGGAGCGCTACCTTGCCCGTGGCGGCAAGCTCGACCGCGCCTCTTGGCGCCGCGACAACGTCAACCGCCTGATCGAGGACATGTACAAGGGCATCCACCGCGAGAAGAGCTGGGTGCGCTTCGGCATCAGCCCCTTCGGCCTGGGCCGTCCGGACCGCCGCCCGCCGGGCATTGCCGGCTTCTCGCAGTACGACAAGCTGTATGCGGACGCCGAGCTGTGGCTGCAGAACGGCTGGCTGGACTACTTCACGCCCCAGCTGTACTGGGCGCGCAGCCAGAAGGCGCAAGCTTACGACGTGCTGCTCGACTACTGGATCGGCCAGAACAGCATGGGCCGCCACATCTGGCCGGGCCTGTACACCAGCCGCATCGGCGCCCCGACCAAGGACTACCAGCCGCAGGAAATCCTGGACCAGATCGGCGCAACCCGTGCGCGCCCGCAGGCCGGCGGTCACGTACACTTCAGCATGGCCGCGCTGACGCAGAACCGCAAGGGCATCAGCGACCAGCTGCGCACCCAGCTCTACGCGACCCCGGCGCTGGTGCCGGCCACGCCCTGGCTGGGCAGCGACAAGCCGGGCCTGCCGCAGGCGACGGCGACGCGCACCGCGAAAGGCGTGGCCCTGAAGCTCAAGGCCGGCAAGGCCAATTCGCTGTTCACGGTGTGGGAGCGCCACGGCAACGAGTGGAAGTTCCACGTGGTGCCGGCGTCGACGGTGGACTGGAAGCTGGCTGACGATGCACGCCTCGGCGCCGCCGACGCG
>DOUW01000201.1:0-240 GCA_003520365.1 Massilia sp. | reverse complement strand
CACGCCCCAGCCACCCGCAAGACTGACACTTCGCACCATGTCGAACCACCATCAAGCACCCGCCATCGGCCTCGGCATCGACGCCGGCGGCACCCAGACCCGCTGGTCCCTGGCGCAGGCCGACGGCACGCTCCTGGCCGAAGGCATCGTATCCGGCCTGTCGGCCCTGCAGATGGGCAGCAACGACGGCCGCCAGGCCGTGCGCGCCACCTTCGAAGAGCTGGCGCGCCAGGTGCTGGC
>DOUW01000045.1 GCA_003520365.1 Massilia sp. | reverse complement strand
CCCGCGATGTCGCTGCGTCTTCCTCCCCATCCGCCCCGGCGCGCGATGCGATCCCCGCTGCGGTCTACCTGCCTGCGCCCAGCCGTGCCCCCGATCCCGCTCCGGTCGCGCGCGCGCCCGAGCCGGCCGAGGAACACCTGCGCACCTTCCAGCAACTGCCCGACGCCCTGCAGCGCGAGATCCCGCGGGTGAGCGTCGGCGGCTACATCTATTCGCCGAATCCGGCCGACCGCCTGCTGCTGGTCGACAAAATGCTCCGCCGCGAGGGCGAGGAGCTGGCGCCCGGCCTGGTCCTGGAGCGCCTGATGCCGAAGTACGCGGTGATGAATTACCGGGGCAATCGCTACCGTGTCGGTTACTGATCCCGGCCTGGCGCTGGCCGTCGTCGGCTGGTCCGGCAGCGGCAAGACGACCCTGCTCGAATTCCTGGTCGGGCAGTTGGCGGCGCGCGGCCTGCGCGTAAACGTTCTCAAGCACAGCCACCACGACATCCTGCTCGAACCGCCGCACAAGGACAGCGCGCGCCTGCGCATGGCCGGGGCGGCCGAGGTGATGATCGCCTCGCCTTACCGCTACGCCATCATGCGCGAGCTGCGCGGGGAGCAGGAGCCCTCGCTGCGCGAGCAGCTGGCGCGCCTGGCGCCGGCCGACCTGACCCTGGTCGAGGGCTACAAGTGGGAACCGCTGCCGAAACTCGAGGTGTTTCGCCCGGCGCTCGGGCGGCCGTCCCTGTACCAGGACGATCCGCTGGTGGCGGCGGTGGCGTCGGATGTCGCGGCGCCCGCCGGCCTGCGCCCCGGGCTGCGCTGGCTGGATCTGAATGCGCCGGAAGAGGTCTTGGCCTGGCTCAGCGATTGGATGATGACAAACCCTAAAGTTTCTCTAAATCAGTCCGTTAATGGGGGATAGCCCTTCAACCGGGCATCACCCAACAGGAGACCGTCATGGACGTCCTCAGCATCGCCAAGCTGTCCACCACCATCGCCGAAACCGGCAACAAGCAGGAAGTTGCCATCGCAATGCTCAAGAAGCAGCAGGACATGCAGAAATCGATGGCGACCCAGCTCCTCGACGGCATCCAGCCGCCCCAGCCGGCGCAGAACCTGCCTGCTCACCTGGGCAAGAACGTCAATACCACCGCCTGAGGGCGCGCGCAGCCAGCGCCGGGTCGTCGGCGCGCTACGGCCGATCCGTCGCGCGGCACTAGGTGTAAGCAGGGAAGGGAAGCTGGATTAGAGCCGACGATCAATGTGTTGTCGGCAATGATACGTGCACAAAAGAGTGTACAACGAGAGTGCACAACGAGAGTGCACAACGCGGCGCCTGGATGGCGCCGCGGATGGCGAATCAATGGAAAGCGCGCAGGATGCGTTCTTCGCCGGTCTTGTCGGCGTAGCGCTCGTTGGCCAGGCGGGTGGCTTCCATCATGCGGGTCAGTTGCGCATCTTCGAAGCGCGCGAGCTCTTCATTGGCAGCGTTGAGCGCCATGGCCAGCTTGGCGCGCGCGTTCTGGTACAGCACGCTGGTGTATTGATCGGTGTTCTTCAGCAGCTCTTCTGCGTTTTCAATCACCAGGCGCAGATCGCCGATTAAACGTTCCTGCGTTTGGGGGTGGTTTTGTTGCGGAGTCTCCATTGCGTTCACCTTTAGCCGGTTGATCACATCTTGGAGCACCTATCGAAACCGCCATGGCAGCGTTGCATCGTCTCGCCGTACCCCGTGCTGTCTTCGACGACGCGTGGGGAGGCCGCATGCCTTGCCTGAAGGTTTTGGTAGGCGCTCTTAAAATATAAACAAGGACTACCGGTCGCGTTTGTCTGATCGCAAACGTGCGCCGCTCAGCCCGGCAGCCCCTTACTGCACTGAAATCCGTACGTCGCCCAGGGTCACGGTCTGGCCGGCGCGAATTTTGGCGGTCTTGCGCAATTCCTGCTTGCCATCGACCGACACCGCGCCGCTGGCCACGATGTTCTTGCCGGCGCCGCCGCTGTCGCACAGGCCCACCAGTTTCAGCAGCTGGTTGAGTTCGACGAACTCGGATGTCAGTTCGAAAGTTGTTTGTTGCATTCTATCCTCGGGAAAAATTGTGGGGCGTACGCTTGAGAGCGCCGCTCAGGCTGCCCCACAAGTCGCTCACGCCGGGTCCGGCCGCGTCATCTCGATCGGAACGATCCACTGGTTGAACTGTTCCGCGCTGACGTGGCCCGATTGCAGGGCCGCCTCGCGCAGCGTGATGCCTTCGTGCTGCGCGTGCTTGGCGATCTGCGCGGCGCGATCATACCCGATGTGGGGCGCCAGTGCGGTCACCAGCATCAGCGACTGCTCCATCAGTTCGCCGATGCGCTTGCGGTTCGGCTCGATCCCCTTGGCGCAGTGCTCGTCGAAGGAGCGCATGCCGTCGGCCAGCAGGCGCGCGCTCTGCAGGAAGTTATGCGCGATCATCGGCTTGAACACGTTCAGCTCGAAGTTGCCCTGCGAACCGCCCACGGTAATCGCGACGTCGTTGCCGAACACCTGGCAGCACAGCATCGTCAGCGCTTCGCACTGGGTGGGATTGACCTTGCCCGGCATGATCGAGCTGCCTGGCTCGTTCTCGGGGATCGTGATCTCGCCCAGGCCCGAGCGCGGACCGGACGCCATCCAGCGCACGTCGTTGGCGATCTTCATGAGGGCGGTGGCCAGGGTCTTGAAGGCGCCGTGGGCGGCCACCATGGCGTCGTGGCCGGCCAGGGCCGCGAACTTGTTGGGCGCGCTCTTGAACGCGAGGCCGGTGCGCGAACCGATTTCGGCGGCGATGCGCGCGGCGAATTCGGGGTGGGCGTTCAGGCCGGTGCCGACCGCCGTGCCGCCTGCCGCCAGCGCGAGCAGGCCGGACAGGGAAGCGCGGATCGCCTGTTCGGCGAACTCGAGCTGGGCGACGTAGCCGGAGAATTCCTGGCCGAGCGTCAGCGGCGTCGCATCCTGCAGGTGGGTGCGGCCGATCTTGACGATGTCGGCGAAATCGCGCGACTTCACCTGCAGCGTGCCGCGCAGGCGCGCCAGCGCCGGCAGCACCTCCTTCGACACCGCGACCGCCGCCGCCACGTGCATCGCGGTGGGGAAGATGTCGTTCGAGGACTGGCCCATGTTGACGTGGTCGTTCGGGTGCAGCAGGCGCGCCTCGCCGCGCTCGCCGCCCATCAGCTCCGAGGCGCGGTTGGCCAGCACCTCGTTCATGTTCATGTTGCTTTGGGTGCCGGAGCCGGTCTGCCAGACGGCCAGCGGGAATTCCGTGGGATGGCGTCCCTCGAGCACCTCGTCGGCCGCCGCCATGATGGCGTCGGCCTTGTCCTTCGGCAGCTTGCCGAGCGAGCGGTTGACGGCGGCCGCCGCGCGCTTGACCTGGGCCAGCGCGGCCACCAGTTCCGGCGCCATCTTCTCGGTCGAGATGTGGAAATGGTGCAGGGAACGCTGGGTCTGGGCGCCCCAGAGCTGGCCGGCCGGTACCTCGATCGGGCCAAAGCTGTCTTTTTCGATGCGGTTGTCCATTGGCTTGTCCTGTTATTTCGAAGGAGTTCGCTAAAGAGTGTATCCCAACACCCGTTAATTACGCTGAGGCTACAAATTCACTCCTGCTATGGCGATCCGCCCTTTTTACATCGTTCCCGCCGTCCTGCTCGCCTATGCGGCGCTCGGTCCCGTCCATGCCGCCGAACTGGGCGAGGCGCGGGTGCGCTCCCACATCGGGCAGGCGCTTGCCGCCGACGTCGAGCTGACCCTGGTCGAAGACCCGTCCAGGCCGGTGGCGGCGCGCCTGGCGCATCCGGACGTCTACCGCGGCGCGAACATCGCGCTGCCGGCGCTGCTGTCCAGCCTCGACATTGCTGTGATACGGCAGGGCGGCAAACAGTTCCTGCACCTGACGTCGAGCAAGCCGGTCGAGAGCCGCCACCTGCACGTCTACCTGGAGCTGGTCGACGGCGGCCAGCGCAACGTGCGCCTGGTGACGCTGTGGTTTACGCCGGACCCGCATCCGGCGCCG
>DOUW01000047.1 GCA_003520365.1 Massilia sp. | reverse complement strand
AGCAGAGAAGTGAGATTATGCAGTATTTCGCGATGTTCGTCAACTTCTTTTTTACAGCACCGCGTTTTGTCGCGGCCTTCGTGAACTCTTCAACTACTTGATTTCGTTGTCGTTTTCGCGAGGGACCGAACTATAACAAAGCTCATCCATTGGCGCAAGAGGCGATTCAGCCACACACTTCACGCCGCGCGTATTGCATCCGCTGCCCAGGTGTAGCCGATGCGTTCCTGCTCCAGCCGCAGGCGCTCGACATGGCAATCGTCGCGCAGCGCGAGAAACAGCGTTTTCTCGGCCGAGGTCAAGCGCGTCAGTTCGGCAAGGAAGCGTTTGTCCGGGTCCTCTTTTCCCCACAGGTGACGATGCGCGTGCAGGGTTGCTTCATCCATCAAGATGGAGCGGGCGTGCGGCAGGTTCATGCGCAAGCGGTCGAGAATGGCAAAACCATGGGTGTCGATGTCGCCCCAATAGAACAGTTCTCTGTTGCGCAGCCACTCAGCCTGGGCCAGGCGATCGATGCCATAACCGCCGCCGAAGACGACCATCCCCGAGCGCACAGGCGGGAATGCCAAGGCATTGACTTCGTTTTCGGTCACGAACACGCGCTCCACCCTGCTCTGCAGCGATGCGAACTGCGCCACCGGCACGGTGAGATCGGACAAACCGCCAATGAAGTGCTCGGGATCGAGCAAACGGAAGCGAATCATGGGCGGCTTGCTCAGCAGGCCAAAACGCGCTTCGAACTGCTTGCTGCCAAGCGCGGCCGCCACGACAGCCTCCGCCGGCAGCACCTGGTCGAGCAGCTCGGCCAGCAGTCCCCTGCGCGCTTCGATGAATTTGCTGTCGACCCCGGCGATATCGAGCTGGCGCAGATACAGTCCCGGGCGCGGGTGGCGTACGAACCAGTCCAGCACGGCGAGTACTTGCGCCCAACCGTCCCCGTGCTCGAGCAGCGCCAGCGGATGCGCGCGGACCCATGGCGATAGCGAAGGAAACGCCGCCAGCGTCGCGCCGGCCAGGGTGTCGAAGCGACGTGCCTCGGCCCCGCGACCGATCATGCGCAAGGCATCGGCTTCGGATGGAATCGATACCGCGGCCGGAATGCTGTTGCGCCCCAACTGACGGTGATTGATCTCGCGCCAGACCAGATCGTAGCCATACCCCTTGCGTTCGCGGCTCTCGCCAACCAGGGCGGCGATCCAGGTGCGCACCGCCTCGAACTGCTCCCCCATCTCGGCCGCCCCGGGCTGGCGCAGGCGCTGCGCGTAGGGAAACAGCTCAGCGCGGTCGAGGCGCGCCGCCAGCAGGGCGCCGCTGTCCCACAGCTTGCGCACCGTTGCGACGATATCGGCCGGCGTCGACCACTGCGCCATATGCCGACCCGTCATGCGCCGCGCGCGCTGCGTTCTGCGCGGTATTCTTCAATGCTCAGGTAGCGCAGCATCGACTGCCGCCCTTCTTCGCTGTGCACGAAACCGAGGCCGGCGACATACGGCTCGATGATGTGTATCTTCTGAAGCGGCGTGACGATCAGCAGCTGCAGGTTCATGCGGCGGAACAGTTCGAGGCCGTAGCGCGCCGATTCGTCCGAGCCGCGCCCGAAGGCTTCGTCGATCACCACGAAGCGGAACGAGCGCGAGCGCACCGCGCCCCATTCGAGCCCGAACTGGTAGGCCAGGCTCGCCGCCAGGACGGTATACGCCAGCTTTTCCTTCTGGCCGCCCGACTTGCCGCCCGCATCCGTATAGTGCTCGTGCTCGCGATCGTCTTCGCGCCAGCGTTCGGAAGCCGAAAAGACGAACCAGTTGCGCACGTCGGTCACCTTGCGGGTCCAGCGCCGGTCCATCTCGGCGCTGCCCTCGCGCCCGCGGAAGCGCTCGATGATGCGGCGCACCTGCAGGAACTTCGCCTCCGTGTATTCCTCGTCGGCGGAACCGGTCAGCGCGCCCTCGGTACAGCTGCGCAGGTCCTGCTGGAAGTCGCGCAGGTCGGCGTCCAGGCTGGGCTCGGCCTCCAGCGCGATGTAGCGGTCCGGGTTGTAGTCGATCGCGTGCAGCGAGGCGTTGATGGTATCGATGCGCTCGCGGATGGTCTCGCGCTCGCGCTTGAGCTGTGACTGAAAGCCGGCGATCTCGCGGATGGTGTTCTCGTTGAGGAGCGCCTTGAAGCGTCCGGCGAAGCGCGGCAGGTCGTCGGCCTGGAGCGCCTCGAGCATGCGCCTGAATTCGCCCGCCGCATCGATGGAGACGTCGACTTCGCGCGCGTCGAGCGGCCAGGTGCGCACGTAATCCTGCATGGCCGATATGATCTGGTCGCGCAGGCGTTCGATTCGCTTGCCTTCGGCGTCGATCCGCGCCTGCAGGAACTCGCGCATCTCGCGTTCGCGGCTGTCGCAGGACTCGACCGTCAGCGTGTGCTCGCCCAGCGCTTCCCCGCGCAGCGCGGCCAGCGCCGGAAAGGCGGCTGCGGCCACCGCGGGTGCGATGAGGGAGGAAAGCTGCAGGCATTCCTCACGCTGGCTGCGTGCCTGCGCAAGCTTTTCGGCGAGGGTCGCCTGCTGCCTGGTCGCAGCCAGGTGCTGCTCCTCGGCCTGCGCCTGCGCCGCAAGCAGTTCCTGCAGTTGCTGCTGCAGGGTGCGCAGCAGGTCGGACGACGCGGCCAGCGCCTGCTGTTCGGCGGCGAGACGCTCGACCTCGCTGACCAGCGGCTTCCAATCCAGCTCGGCGAAATTCGCGTACACGCCCAGCCTCTGCCACAACCCGTGCAAAGCGTTCGCTTCGTCCACTTCACGCTTGAGCGTGCGTACCTGCTCGGCCTGGGCCAGTATGCGCGTCGACAGGTCGCGCTCCTGCTTGGCCAGCGCAGCGATCTTTGCCTCGTTGCTCCAGCCCAGTACATAGCGCGTCCTGTCGTCGATGCGGTGGCGGTCGTCCTTTTCGTGGCGCTCGCCGCCCGACTTCATCTGGCCGTTGCTGGTAATGGCGCGGCCCTCGCGGCGGAACTGGTCCATGCTGTCGCAGCAGGCGTAATCGAAGCGGCGCGCCAGTTCGTTGTCGATCCAGGCATAGAAAGGCGACGCCGGCGAGACCGCCAGCTTGCGCACCAGCGAGCGCGGATGCAGCGCCTGCGCTTCGGCCGCCACGTTCGGACGCACCCGGAAATACACCAGGCGCGCCCCGAGATGGGTGCGCTCGGCCCATGCGGCCACTTGCGCATAATGCGTCTCCGGCACCAGCAGCGACAGGCCGAAGGCATGCAGCAGGCGCTCGGCCGCGCCCTCCCAGGCCGCGTCTTCCTCGCGCACCTGGATCAGTTCGCCGATGAACGGCAGCGCGTCGGGCGCGATCGCCAGCGTGTCGCACAAAGCCTCGCGCACTGCCAGCATCTGACGCGGAATGTTCGAGCGGCGCTGGCGCAGCGACTCGAGTTCGCCGGTCAGCTCGCCATGCAGTCCGCGCAATTCGCGGATCGTCACGCCCGCCTCCGTCAGGCGATTGCTGCGCTCGTCGCGTCGGACGATGCAACCGGCCTGGCCCTGTTCGATGGCGCGGCGGTTGGCCTCGAACGTGCCGGCATCGAATGCCCCGGGCAGCGACAGGGCGGACGCAATGAAGTCATACTGCTCCGCGCGCATGCTCCTCTCCTGGCGCAGCGCATCGAGACGCCCGATCTCGTTCCTGATCTGCTCGATGCGGTGGCCGCCATTGGCGGCGATGGCGAGCGTCAGTTCGTCGCGGCTGTGCAGCTGGCTGCGCCGCAGCTGATCGAGCTGGGCCAGCCTGGCGCTCGCCTTCCCCTCGTCCGCCTCCAGGTGCACGATGCGCTTGTCGAGCAGTTCGCCCTTCAGTCCCGCAAACCACGGACGCAGCGCATCGCGGCAGCCGCGCAGTCCTGTTACCTCGCTTACCAGCGCGGCATGCCGCTCGCAGTTATCCGTCAGCGGCAACAGGTGCTCGATTTGCGCCTTGGCCTTGAGTACCGACTCATGGGCGCGGTTCAAATCGTCGAAGTGGCTGATCAGGGCATCGATGCGCGGCTGGACCGGGAAAGGTTCGAGCATGTGCTCGCGCACGAACTCGGTCAGGTTGCCGACCGATTTCATCGACACGGTCTGGTGGAACAAGTCCATCGCCTGCTCCGAAGCTATACCGAAGCGGCGCCGGAACTCGGCGCCATAAGGAGGAAAGCTGTCGTGCAGGGTGACGCCGGCAATCGCGCGCAGGCGCTTTTTCAACTGCGCGATGTCGCTGCCAAAACCAGTAAAGTGTTCCTGGATCGCGAGGGCGGCGTCGGCGACGACGTAGAAACGCTCGGGCTGGCCGCGCGGATCCTTCAACCAGAATACCTGGGCCAGCGTGACCGTCTGCGCGAAGCCCTCGTTCTGGAATTCGCCAAGCAGGACCGAATAGCTGTGCTCGTCGCGCAGCGCTACCGCACGTGCATTGGCCCCCGTGTCGCCGCGTTCCGACTTGTAGTGGCCAAGCACATAGGTGCGCAAGCTGCGCTCGCGGGCGTCGGCGCCTGCCGCCTTGTTGTAGGCGATCTTGTTGGCCGGGACCAGCAAGGTGGTCAGGGCGTCGACCAGGGTCGACTTGCCCGAGCCGATGTCGCCGGTCAGCAGCATGTTATCGCCGCCCGGGTGCAGGCGCCAGACGCGCCCGTGGAAGGTACCCCAGTTGTAGGCCTCGAAGCGGTGCAGGCGGAAACCGGCGCGTTCGGCCGTGGCGGCAGGCTCGGGCTGCGGCGCCTGAGCGCCGCTTGCACCGGCGTCCAGCGGCAGTTCGGTTTGCCCGTCCGGCGTGAACATGCCGGGAGCCGCATCCGATGGCGTATTCATGCGCCCTCCCCGTCGTCGATCGCCGCGGCATGTTGCGCATAGCCGTCCAGGCGCGCGGCGAAATCGTCGAGCCACTGCGCATCCACGAACGCCTTCAGGATGCGCCTGACTTCGTATTGCTCTCCTTGACCGCGCAGGCGGCGCAGGAAGCCCAGCTCGACCACCTTGTTCAGATGCGTTTCCATGCGGTCGAACAGACGCGCCTCGTTCGCGGTATCGGGCAGGAACAGGCGCATGTGGTTAACGATGTCGTCGCGGCTGACGACCAGGCGCGTCTCGCCGCCTGTGGCGTCGAACTCGGCCAGCTTCTTGCGCAGCAGGACCAGCAGCAGGCTGACGGGAAAACTGAGCGGCCGGCGCTGCACCAGGCGCGGCAGTGCCGGCGCATCGGGCGCCTGCGCGCGCTGGCGCAGGTAGGCATAGCCCTCGGCTTCGTCGAGGATCAGTTCGAGGCCGATCACGGCGGCGTAGTCGCGCACGCGCGCCTGCAGGTCGAGCAGCGCCTGCCACGGCGCCGCGCCGGCTTCGCGGTACAAGACACCCTGGAACAGGGCGATGAGGATGGGTCCCAGTTGATCGTCGTCGTTCATTCGCTCTCGTTCATTCATTGCCATGCTCCTTCACGGCAAACACCACCAGCGGCACGGTCGCGCGTCGACGGCAACCGTCGCCGTCGACCCAGTCGACCTGCTCGGTACGCTCGTCGTCGATGACGGCGGCCGGGTCCTCGCTCGCCAGCTTCAGATAGGTGGCCAGTTCGGCCAGGCCCTGCTCGATCGGCGCCTCGCCGACCAGGGACGCCAGCGAAATCTGGCGGCGGGTCTGCAGGGCGCGCCGGACCGCCGCCAATAGGCGCGCCTGGTCGACGTACACCTGGTCGAACAAAGCATCGCTCGCGATCGGCGCCTCCGACTCATCGATCGCCACCTCGCGGATCGCCGCCTTGAAAGGCGGCGTGTAGATCAGGCGCTCCATCGGCAACGTGATTTCCGGCCCGGGCTCGTCGATGGCGCCCAAGCCCTGGTCGGGAATCCGGCCGCGCAGGGCCAGCGCTTTCTGCTCGACGTTGCGGATCAGTTCCATGATGCGCCGATTCTCGAGCCAGGCCTGGTCGTCGAGGTAGCGCCGCAGCTGCTCGGACAAGCGCGCGACGGTGCGCTGGGTCAGCTCCCCGGCTTCGAGCCAGTCGTAATGGATGCGCCGCAGCCGGCTGTCCGGCGCCAGTTCACGCACGGCAGGCATCGCCATCACCTGTTCGAGCAGCCCGCTCAATTCGTCCTGCCGCGCAGGCGACATCAGCAAATCCCAGAACGCACGAAAGCTCTTGCCTTCGTCGGAATCGGTGAGCGTGTCGCGCCAGCCGAATACCTGCTGCAGCAGTTCGCCTTTACCGCCATCCCAGGTGGCGATCTGTTCGCGTACACCGCGGTCGAGACTGCGGAAGTTCTGGTCGAGGGCGCGAAAATCGGCCAGCAGCTCGCGCGCCGTGGAAGCCATCTGCAGGAAGCGTTCACGCACTTGCACCGGTTCCATCAGCTCGACGTGGCCGGCCCGGATCCGGGCAATCTCCGCATCGATGTCGGCCTTGCGCTTCTGCAGCTCGGCAATGCGTGTACGCGGATTCAGCTCGGTGCCGTCGACGATCTGCTTGAGCAGTCCGAACACCGTCATCAGGCGCGACTCGGTACCAATGAAACTGCGCTGGCCCAGTCCCTTCAACCATTCAATGGCGGCCTCGGCAGGCGATGTCAGGTCGTAGTGCGGCTGGTCTTCGCCTTCCGGATAATACTTTCGTAGCCAGCCGCGATCGTCGGCAGCCCAGTCATCCAGATATGCGGCGGCGCTTTTCGAATAGAGCGGCTCGCCTGCCATGTCGTGCAGATGGAAGAGGTGGTCGTCAAGCCGGGTAACGAGCTCGTCACGCGAGAACGTTCGAATGTTCGGCGCGCTAAAGCTCCGGTACAGGAAGCTGGCGATCATCGGCGCGTGGTCGGCGGCGAGAAGGCGCCAGGCTGGATGGCTGCGGCGTTGGGCTGCGAGCTGTTGGTAATCCATTCTTGATTGTCCGTGGCATCACTACGTCCAATGTAAGCGACCTGGCGGTATTTAGACAAAAGAATAATGGAAGTTGTTTCGAGGAGTAGAACCGCAAAAGGATGTTTACTGCACAGCCTCTTCCTCTGCTGCAGCTCGCTTTCTGACGGGCTCGACGCTTAGTGACCCAGGTTTTGAACAGGAACAGCTGGTAACGGAACCGTTGCGTTATCCCAGTGTCCTACGAGCCTGGGCGGCGTTTGTTCACCCGAGGTTTCGTAATCGGGGGAAACACGACGGTGGCAAATGCTTGCCCAGCCTGGAAAGCCACCCTTGAGGGTGGGGACTCGTCCCCACGCGGTCTGACCTGATGATCAGCCTTCTGCCCAGTAGGGTGGGCTCTCGAGCCCACGCGGTCTCACCGGACGATTGTCCACGCCGCGAAGAGAATGGACGCTGATGAAAACGAACGTTTGAAACGCAAAAAACCCCGCAGAGATCACTCTGCGGGGTTTTTCATATAACTAGCCT
>DOUW01000046.1 GCA_003520365.1 Massilia sp. | reverse complement strand
GCCTGGGCACGCACGAGATCGACCGCTACTGCGCACTCGACCGGGCCGGCGAGCGCACGCTGCGCGCCGCGATGGCGCACATGCACTGGTCGGCCCGCGCCTATCACCGGGTGCTGAAGGTAGCGCGCACCATCGCCGACCTGGCGGCCTCCCCGGCCATCGGGCCGGCACACATGGCCGAGGCCGTCCAGTACCGGCGCGGCTTGCGCGAAAGGTAGAAAGCTGGCCCTGGCAACTGCGCTTTGCTACCATCGGGACATGCGAAAAATTAAACTTACCGCAACACTCCTGATCGCCGCGACGCTGCTGGCCGGCTGCAACCCGACGTATAACTGGCGCGACTACCGCAGCCCGGACGCGCCCTATCAGGTCATGTTCCCGGCCAAGCCGGCGACCCACACCCGCGGCGTCGACCTAAACGGCATGAAAGTCGAGATGACCATGACGGCGGCCGAGGTCGAAGGCGTGATGTTTGCGGTGGGCACGGGCGTGGCGCCGGATGCGGCGCAGGCACAGGCGGCGGTCGATGCGATGCGTACCGCAATGCTGCGCAATATCAACGCGACCGTGCAGCGCGAAAGTGCCAGTGCCGCCAGCAGCGGTTCGCCCGACAGCGTGCGCAAGAGCGTCGACGTCGATGCGACCGGTACCGGCAATGGCGGACCGATGAAGCTGAGCGGCCATTTCGAGTCGCGCGGCAAGCGCTTTTATCAGGTCATTGTGCTGGGCAAGGAAAAGGACGTGGCGCCCGAGCAGTCCGAGCAATTCATGAAGTCGTTCACGCTGCTGTGATGCCGGACGCGCCCGCCCTCGTCCTGAGCAAGCTGCACAAGGCCTTCGGCCGCCCCGCCGTCGATGGCCTGGACCTGTCGGTGCGGCGCGGCGAGCTCTACGCCCTGCTCGGCCCCAACGGCGCCGGCAAAACCACGACGCTGCGCATGGTGGCGGGGCTGCTGGCGCCGGACGCCGGCCGTATCGAGGTCAACGGCATCGACCTGGCGCGCGACCCTGCCGCCGCGAAGCGCGCCATGGCCTATCTGCCGGACGACCCGATGCTGTACGGGAAGCTGAAACCCACCGAATACCTGGAGTTCGTCGCCGGACTATGGGGTGTCGACGCCGCGGCTGCCGAACCGCGCGCGCGCCGGCTGCTCGATTGGCTCGACCTCACCCAGCATGCGCACGAGCTGACCGAAGGTTTTTCGCGCGGAATGAAACAGAAGCTCGCGCTGGCCGGCGCACTGATCCATGAACCGCAGTTGCTGATCCTGGACGAGCCGCTGACCGGGCTGGACGCCGGCGCGGCGCGCCAGGTCAAGGACCTGCTGCAATCGCACGTCGCCGGTGGCGGCACGGTGATCCTGACCACGCATATCCTCGAAGTGGCCGAGCGCATGGCCCAACGTATCGGCATCATCCAGCACGGCCGCCTGATCGCCGAAGGCACGCTCGACGAATTGCGCGAGCGCACGACCGCCGAGACGCTCGAAGACATGTTCCTGCAACTAACGGGGCACGCTTGAGCGCGCGTCCCGGCAGCGCGCCATGGCTGCTGCGGCACGAGCTGCGCCTGTTCTGGTACACGACGCTGTCTTCCCCCAAGCCGAATGCGCCACGCGGTTTCCACTGGAAGCTGGTGGCGATTTTCCTGGTGCTGTGGCTGCTGCTGCACCTGGGCGCCTATGTGGTCTTGAAACGCGTGGCGCCGGGCGCTGGTCCGGTCCCGCAGGAACTGGTGGTCGCCGCCAGCGCGATCCTGGTGGCGACTTTCCTGTTCATGCTGTCGAGCGCGCTCAAGTCCAGCGTGCAAGTCCTGTTCGACCGCGGCGACATGGATCTGCTGCTGTCGTCTGCCCTGCCCTCGCGCAGCATCTTCACGGTCCGCCTGGCCGGCATCGTGCTTGGTGTGTCCGCCATCTACCTCTTTTTCCTGGCACCGCTGGCCCATGCGGGCGCCCTGCTCGGACAATGGCGCTGGCTGGCGGCCTATCCGGTTTTGCTGGGCACGGCGGCGCTCGCGGCATCGGCCGCCATGCTGTTGACGCTGGGACTGGTGCGTTGGCTGGGCGCTCGGCGTACGCGGGTCGTGGCGCAAGTACTCGGCGCGGTCGCGGGCGCCCTGCTGTTCGTGTTGTCGCAGTTGCCGAACATGCTGGGCATGGATAGGGCCGACCAGGACCGCAGCTTTGGACGCATTCTCGCGTCAGGAGGCGGGATCGACGCGGAGAGTCCCCTGTGGCTGCCCGGACGGGCGGCGTTGGGCGATCCACTGGCGGTCACGCTCGTGGCCGTGCTGGCGCTGCTGGCGTTCGGTACCACCGTCGTCCTGACGCACCGCAGTTTCACGCGCGGCCTGCAATTGGCTGCCAGCAGCGACCGCACGACCCGGCGGCCCGCCGGCGCACTACGCTTTCGTTTCGGAAGCAGCCTGTTCGGCGTCGTGGTCAGGAAGGAGTGGCGGCTGATCTTGCGTGATCCGCAGCTGATCTCCCAGGTGTTGCTGAATCTGCTCTACCTGCTGCCGATCTGTTTTCTCGTCTTCAAGGACGATGGCGCGCGGCCGGTCGCGGTTGGCGCCGGGCTGACGATGCTGTCTGGCTCGCTCTGCTCCGCACTGGCGTGGATCGTCCTGCAGGCCGAAGATGCGCCCGACCTGCTCCAGTCCGCTCCCGCATCGGCAAGCACTGTGCGTAACGCAAAACTGTTCGCGGCGATCGCGCCAGTACTAGCCCTGGTGGGATTTCCCGTACTGTGGCTGGCGTGGAACCGGCCGGTCGCCGGCGGCCTGGCCGCTTTCACGATCTGCGGCATCAGCCTGGGAGCGGCATTGATCGTGATGTGGGCAGGGAAACCCGGCAGCCGCGACAAGTTCAATTCTCGCGGCCAGCGCAACGGCATGGCCATCATCCTGGAACTCAGTCACCTGCTGGGCTGGGGCGGGCTCGCCTTCCTCTTGCCGCTGGCGGCCGGCATGGCGCAAGTGCGCGCCGGCATGATGGTAGGGATAGCCGCCGCCGCGACAGTCGCGCTGGCCATGCCCGGCCTGGCGTACTTGCTCCGGCATCGTGCGCGCTAGCGGACGTGCGCGTAATGACCCATAATGGGCACTCGTGTTATCGTTTAGTCACGACACACACAATACGAGTAGACCTATGTTAATCACTTTCAAAAGCAAAGCGTACCCTGAAGTCATGATGTATCAGGAGCATGCCAAGCGCATCCTCGACCTGCTCCACAAGGAGCCGGAGATGGGTGTCATCACCTCCGAAGAAGCCGGCCGCGCCGTCCAGTTGCTGGAGCACGAAGTCGACGAAAGCCGCAAGCATCCTTCCACCGACGAAGTGGAACAGGACATCAAGGCCCATAGCGGTGACGAGGAAGATCCGGATCACGAACAGAAGGAAGTCGTGAGCTTCGCCACCCGTGCCTATCCGATGCTGGAAATGCTGCGCGCGGCACGCGACCAGCACTGCGATATCCTCTGGGGCGTCTGAAACGCGGCCTGGTTCTGTTCAACGGCCAACGCGCCGTCGGGCCATGCTGAACGAAAAAAGGAAGCGCTTGCGCTTCCTTTTTGCTTTTACAATCTTTGATCAGCCCTCGACTCCGGTCGAAGCCGGGTCTTATACGGGGTTCGTAGGGTGGGCTCTCGAGCCCACGCGGTTTCACCGGATGATCAGCCTGCGGCTTGAAGAGAATGGATGCTGATGAAAACGAACGTTTGAAACGCAAAAAACCCCGCAGAGATCACTCTGCGGGGTTTTTCTTATAACTAGCCTGACGATAACCTA
>DOUW01000450.1 GCA_003520365.1 Massilia sp. | reverse complement strand
CGGTGCGGCGGGGAATCGCGCCCGGCGACATGGCGCTGACGTACGCCGTCCAGCAGGCGAACGTCGACGCCCGCCTGGCGCAGGGCGAGCGCATCGTCGGGCGCAAGATCGGCCTGACCTCGCTCGCCGTGCAACAGCAGCTGGGCGTGGACCGGCCCGACTTCGGCGCGCTGTTTGCGAACATGGCCTACGGCGACGGCGAACCGATGCCGCTGTCGCGCCTGATCCAGCCGAAAGTCGAAGCCGAGATCGCCCTCGTGCTCGAGCGCGACCTCACGCACGAGAAGCACAGCTTCGCCGACATCATGTCGGCCACGGCATATGCGGTGGCCGCCATCGAAGTGGTCGACAGCCGCATCCAGGACTGGGACATCCGGTTTGTCGACACCGTCGCCGACAACGCGTCGAGCGCACTGTTCGTCCTCGGCTCGCGTCCGGTGCCGCTGCGCAAGCTGGACCTCGCCGCCTGCCGGATGACGATGGACCGCGCCGGCGAACAGGTGTCGAAGGGCATCGGCGCCGCCTGCCTCGGCAACCCCTTGAACGCGGCAGCGTGGCTGGCCGACACGATGGTGAAGCTGGGCACGCCTTTGCGTGCCGGCGATGTGGTACTGACCGGCGCGCTCGGGCCGATGGCGGCCGTGACGCAGCCGGGAACATTCACGGCGCAGCTCGACGGCCTGGGCAGCGTACGCGCGGTATTCAGCGAATAAGGACAAGGACTCAAGCGATGAGCAAGAAACTCAAGGCCGCGATCATCGGATCGGGCAACATCGGCACGGATCTGATGATCAAGATCCTGCGGCACGGCAAGCACATCGAGATGGCGGCGATGGTCGGCATCGATCCCAACTCGGACGGCCTGGCGCGTGCGGCGCGCATGGGCGTGGCGGTCACGCACGAAGGCGTGGAAGGCCTGGCGCGGCTGCCGGCGTTTGCCGACATCGACCTCGTGTTCGACGCCACCTCGGCGTCGGCGCACGTCAGGAACGACGCCTTCCTGCGCCAGCTCAAGCCTGGCATCCGCATGGTCGACCTGACCCCGGCCGCCATCGGCCCCTACTGCATTCCCGTGGTGAACGGCGACGCCCATCTCGACGCGCCGAACGTGAACATGGTCACCTGCGGCGGCCAGGCCACGATCCCGATGGTGGCGGCGGTCGCGCGCGTGGCCAAGGTCTTCTATGGCGAAATCGTGGCCTCGATCTCCAGCAAGTCGGCCGGCCCCGGCACCCGCGCCAACATCGACGAGTTCACGGAAACGACGTCCCAGGCGATCGAACAGGTCGGCGGCGCGCAAAAGGGCAAGGCCATCATCGTGCTGAACCCGGCCGAGCCGCCGCTGATGATGCGCGACACGGTCTACTGCATGACCGAGCTCGATGCCGACCAGGAAGCGATCCGCCGCTCGGTCCAGGAGATGGCGGCCGCCGTGCAGGAATACGTGCCCGGCTACCGCCTGAAGCAGGAGGTGCAGTTCGACCGGCTGGAACAGGGCGTCAACCTGCCCGGCATCGGCAGGACGGCCGGCCTGAAAGTGTCCGTCTTCCTGGAAGTCGAAGGCGCGGCCCACTATCTCCCGGCCTATGCCGGCAACCTCGACATCATGACCAGCGCGGCGCTGAAGACGGCCGAACGCATGGCGGAGCGTCAACTGTCCGCAGTCGCGGCGTAAGCGGAAGGAATGCACATGTTCGACAAGACCCGGAAAATCTATGTCTCCGACGTCACCCTGCGCGACGGCATGCACGCGGTGCGCCACCAGTACAGCCTGGAGCAGGCCGTCGCGATCGCAAAGGCGCTCGACGCAGCGAAGGTCGATTCCATCGAAGTCGCCCACGGCGACGGCCTGCAGGGCGCGAGTTTCAACTACGGCTTCGGCGCCCACACGGACCTGGAGTGGATCGCGGCGGTCGCCGGCGTCGTAAAGCACGCGAAAGTGGCCACGCTGCTGTTGCCGGGCATCGGCACCATCCACGACCTGAAGAACGCCCATGATGCCGGCGCGCGCATCGTGCGCGTGGCAACCCACTGCACCGAAGCCGACATCTCGCGCCAGCACATCGAATATGCCCGCGAACTGGGCATGGACACGGTGGGCTTCCTCATGATGAGCCACATGACCACGCCGCAGCAGCTGGCCCAGGAAGCGAAGAAGATGGAAAGCTACGGCGCCACGACCATCTACGTGGTGGACTCGGGCGGCGCGATGAACATGTACGACATCGCCGACCGCTTCAAGGCGCTCAAGGACGTGCTCGAGCCGCAAACGCAGACCGGCATGCACGCCCACCACAACCTGTCGCTGGGCGTGGCCAACTCGATCGTGGCGCTGGAACACGGCTGCGACCGCATCGACGCCAGCCTGACCGGCATGGGCGCGGGCGCGGGCAATGCGCCGCTCGAAGTGTTCATCGCGGCCGTCGACCGCATGGGACTGAACCACGGCTGCGACGTCAGGAAGCTGATCGACGCCGCCGAAGACATCGTACGCCCCATGCAGGAGCGTCCGGTGCGCGTGGACCGCGAAACCCTGGCCCTCGGTTATGCCGGCGTCTACAGCAGCTTCCTGCGCCACTCGGAAAGCGCGGCGCAGAAGTACGGCCTGCCGGCCTTCGACATCCTGGTCGAACTGGGCAAGCGCCGCATGGTCGGCGGGCAGGAAGACATGATCGTCGACGTCGCGCTCGACATGCTCAAGCGCGGCGCGGCACAGCAGAACCATTGACAAGCAAAGGAGACACGAGATGACCAACAACGCATCCACGCTGGACGAAGCAGCGACGAGCAGGTTCGTACGGATCAGACACGGCGAACTGGACCTGAACATCCACTACAACGACGTCGGCAGCGGCGCGGAAACGGTCGTGATGCTGCACGGCTCCGGCCCCGGCGCGACCGGCTGGGCGAACTTCCACCGCAACATCGAACCGCTGGTCGCCGCTGGCTACCGCGTGATCCTGATGGATTGCCCGGGCTGGGGCAAGAGCGACACGATCGTCAACACCGGATCGCGCTCGGAGCTGAACGCGGCCATCCTGAAGGCATTGATCGATGCGCTGGCGATCGACCGGGTGCACATCGTCGGCAATTCGATGGGCGGGCATAGTGCGGTGGCGTTCACGCTGGCCAATCCGGAGCGCATCGGCAAGCTGATCCTGATGGGCGGCGGCACCGGCGGACCGAGCCTGTATGCGCCGATGCCGACCGAGGGCATCAAGCTGCTCAACGGCGTCTATCGCGAACCGACCATCGAGAACCTGAAGCGCCTGATGAACGTCTTCGTGTACGATGCCGCCGCGATCACCGACGCACTGATGGAGCAGCGCCTGGCCAACATCCTGGCGCGGCGCGACCACCTGGAGAGCTTCCTGAAGAGCCTCGCGGCCAATCCGAAACAGTTCACCGATTACGGGCCGCGCCTGGGCGAGATCGCCGCGCAGACGCTGGTGGTCTGGGGCCGCGACGACCGCTTCGTGGCCATGGACACCGGCCTCAAGCTGATCGCGGGAATCCCGAACGCACAGCTGCACGTCTTCAACCGTTGCGGCCACTGGGTACAGTGGGAACATGCCGATGCATTCAATCGCATGGTCCTGGACTTTCTTGCCCACTGAAGAAACCCCGGCCCGTCGCCCGACCCAGGGGCGGCGCGGCCGCCCGCACCCAGGGTCTGTCTGACTGAATTCAAGCCGTTTTGGCTCTGCATGCAGAGTGGACGGGCGCCTTTTGCGCGTTCAGCCAGATACACCCTGGCCCGCGCGCACGGCGCCCGCCTGCGATCAGAACTTCGCCTCGACCGTCGCCCGCAGCGACACCCCGACCGGATACACCCCACGCCGCACCACCAGCCCGCGCCCATCCTCGAGATAGCTGCTGCGGTGCGTGAAGTCCTGGTCCAGCAGGTTCTGGCCCGCCACGCGCAGCTGCAGCTTGGGCGTGAACTTGTAGAGCACATAGGCTTCCAGGTCGCGCCGCGCCTCGATATAGGAGGTCTGGCGCTCGGACAGGCGGACCTGCCCGCCCTGCTTGTAGGCGAAGCTGGCGCCGGTGCTGAAGCTGCCCTTCTTGTAGTCGGCGCCGAGGTTGGCCGACAGCGGCGTCTGGCCGTCCAGGCGGTTGTCCGGTCCGGGCACGCCGTCCACCTCCGACCAGTTGCGGCTCAGGCTGGCGCGCAGGTCGATCGCCGGCGCGCCTTCCATGACCGCCTTCAGCGGGAATTTCGCTTCCAGCTCCAGCCCGCGCGTCTCGGCGCGACCGGCGTTCATCGGCATCGCGACCCAGCGCGCGCCGTCGAAGTCGACCAGGTTGCGGGTATAGCCGTCGATGCGGCGCGAGGAGACGCTGGCCGACAGCAGCGCGCCTTCCGCCCAGTAGTGCTCGTACGAGAGGTCGAAGCCCAGCGCCAGTTCCGGCTGCAGGTCCGGATTGCCCTGGTAGTCGGGATCGGTCGAGCGGTTGTCGACCGAGGTCTGGCGGCGCGGGATCAGGCTCGACACGTTCGGCGCCTTGAAGGTACGGGTGACGGCAAAGCGCACCTGGTCGCCCTTGGTCTCAGGGATCTTCCACAGGGTTTGCAGCACCGGGCTCCAGACGCTCGAGCGCGAGCGGCCGGTGTCGAAGGTATTGCCCGAGGTGCGGGTGCGGATGCCCTCCCAGCGCGCGCCGAGATAGACCGACAGGCGCGGGCTGAGGCTCCACTCGTCCTGCGCATACAGCGCCAGGCGCGCGACCTGGGCCTCGAACTGTTCGCCCTCCGGCAGGCCTGGCAACACCAGGCGGCCGGCTTCCAGCTCGACGCGTTCGTCCTCGCGCGTGTTGTAGCCGCCGTCCCAGCCCATGCCCAGTGCATGGCCTTCGAACATCGTCTTCGAAAATTTACCGGTGCTGGTCACGCCGCGGTCCTCGCTGTTCGAGGCGACGAGGTTATCCAGCGGGCGCAGCGCGCCGGCGGGCGTGGCGCGGCGCTGCTCGTTGTCGCTCTCGCCGCGCTGCACGCCCAGCTTGGTGTCGAGCTTGGCGCCGTCGGCCATCTTGTGCACCCAGTTCAACTCGGTGCGGAAGTAGCTGTTCTTCGACTCGTTCGCCAGGTTCAGGTTCGGATACGGCGCCGGCGCGCCGATGGCGGTGCGCGCGGCTTCGTCCGTGCGCGTCCTGAACTTGCCGGCATTGAGGAAGGTCTGGGACGTGAGGGTGTCGCCGTTCTCCAGGTTCCAGTTCAGGCGCGGCGCCAGGTTGGCGTAGGTGAAGGAGCCGTCCTCGACGCCGACCGTGCTGCGCGCCTGGGTCTGCAGGCCGCTGTCGGCAAACGCGTCCTCGGTGACGGTGGCCGTGCGCCCGAAGCTTTCGTGGGCAGCGGCGCCCGAGATCGAATACGACATCTTCCCCAGCTTGTCGGACAGCTGCAGGTTCAGGTTCGGCCCGCGCGCGCCGCTGCTGGAGCGGCGCATGCCGACCTTCAGTTCGCGCTGGGCGCTGCGGACCGCTCGCTTGAGCACGATGTTGATGGTGCCGGCCACCGACTGGGTCGAGAACTCGGCGCTGGCCGCGCGCAGCACCTCGATGCGCTCGATCACGTCGGGCGCGAGCTGGTCGATCGAGAAGCCGGCCGGCGCGCGTTCGCCGTTGATCAGGATCTGGGTGTAGCCGGCGCCCAGGCCGCGCATGCGGATCTCGCCGCCGCGGCCGTTGCTGCTGTTGACGGTGATGCCGGGCACGCGCTTGAGCACGTCGGTCACGCTGGTGTCGCCGTACTTGACGATCTCTTCCTGGCTGACCACGATCTTGGTCGCCGTGTCGTCGCGGCGCGGGTCGTAGGCCTCGGCGCTGCCCTTGACCTCGACCGTCTGCATCTTCTGCGCGGGCGCGGGCGTGGCATGTTCAGCCTTGGTGGTGCCTGGTTGCGGGGTTTCCTGGGCGTGCAGCGGAAAGGTGGAAGCGAGTGCCGCGGCCAGCAGCGTCAGGCGGATCGGGGAAAAAGCGGGGTGCATATCGTACAGACAATGAAGGAAGCGCGTATTGTCGTTCAGTTTTGGCCATTTGCGTTGCCATGGAGAATATTTTTTTGATATGCATGCCCGGCCCGACAAGCAGCGGACGCCCGCTAACGGGCCGATGCGCTACACTGGGCAGCCACGGCCGCTGCATAAAACAATGATATGCACCGGCGCGTCCCTTATTTATAATTCGCAATCCTTATTGTCTGGGGCCTCGAACCGTGTCCGACCGCTTTAAAGTACTGCCACAATACGTCCTGCCGAAGCAGGCGCTGACCTCGTTTGCCGGACGCGTCGCCGGCGCCAGAGGCGGCGCAATGACGACCCGCCTGATCCGCTGGTTCGTCGGCAAGTATGGCGTCGACATGGCCGAGGCGGCCAATCCCGACATCGCCAGCTACGCCAGCTTCAACGAATTCTTCACCCGGCCGCTGAAGGATGGCGTGCGTCCGCTGGCGCAAGCGGACTTCGTCTGCCCGGTCGACGGCGCGATCAGCCAGTTCGGCGCGATCGACGACCACCGCATCCTGCAGGCCAAGGGCCACAAGTTCACCACCGCCGAACTGGTCGGCGGCGACGCCCAGCTGGCCTCGCACTTCCAGCACGGCAGCTTCGCGAATCTCTACCTGAGCCCGAAGGACTACCACCGCATCCACATGCCCTGCGACGGCCGCCTGACGCGCATGATCTACGTCCCCGGCGCCCTGTTCTCGGTGAACCCGACCACGGCACGCGGCGTGCCCGGCCTGTTCGCGCGCAACGAGCGCGTGGTGTGCGTGTTCGAGTCCGAGGAATTCGGCACCTTCGTCATGGTGCTGGTGGGCGCCACCATCGTCGGCAGCATGGCCACCGCCTGGCATGGCGTGGTCAATCCGCCGCGCATGGCGCGCATCTGCGACTGGACCTACGACACCCAGCCGGTGGTGCTGAAGAAAGGCGAAGAGATGGGCCGCTTCCTGCTCGGCTCGACGGTCGTGATGCTGTTCAAGGAAAACACCATCCGCTTCAACGAGCAGTGGGCGCCGGAGCGTTCGGTGCGCCTGGGCGAGTTGATGGGGAACCGGCCGGCGCCCGCTGCCTGACGAACAGGCCGCGGCCAGGGCGTCAGCGCCATTGAATTGCCGAGCGGCACGACGCATAATCTTTCACAGTCCATCCTAAAAGACACCATGCCGACCTCGACCAGCTCCTCCCATTTTTTCGTGAACACCGATCTCAAGTGGTATAAACGCCATCATCCGAGCGCGGTCGTCGACAATCCGATCCACTTCTGGCTGAGGGAAGGCTATGCCTACCTCACTCCGAAACCGGTTCCCGGTACCCCACCCGGCGATGGCGTGCAGCAGGACATGCACAATGCGTATGCGGATCATCTGCGCCAGATGAAAAAAGGTGACGTCATCTATGCATACGAGAGCATGACCGGCGCGGGCTATGTCGCCGCCGGCATCGTGCAGGAGAGCTGGGACGAACAGGAGCACGCCGGGCGCGCGGAGTTATTCAGGGACGAGCATGAGCTGTATTACCGGATCCGGGTCGCGTGGGATGCCGGCTTCCACTGTTCTTTGAAGGATTTGCGCGCATCGGGCTTCAGTCACCCGATTCCCGCCATCGGCGCCATCCGCGACCGGGAACGCATCGCCTTCCTTTCTGGCCGGCGGCGCTGAGCCGGCGCTGAAAACCAGCCGTCGCGACGACGGCTCGCTACCTGTCAAGGCGATGCTTCGGCCATCCCGGGCTGCATGGCCCCGGAAAACAGCACGTGCTTGCCGACGGCGCTCGGGACCAGGGTCAGCAGCGCCTGGGCCACGCGCTCCGCCGCGATCGGCCGCAGGTTCATCGGGATCAGCGGGCGCAGGGCGGCGCCGATGCGCGCCCCCAGTCCTTCGCCGAAACGGGCCGGTTGACCGAGC
>DOUW01000449.1:346-5223 GCA_003520365.1 Massilia sp. | reverse complement strand
GCTGGTCAGGTCGCCGGCGGCGACCTTCTCGGCCACCGCGACGGCTTCGCGGATCGGCACGGTGATCGAGCGCGTGATCAGGACGGCGCAGGCGATGCCCAGGCCGAGCGCGGCGACGCTCAAGGAAATCAGGATCACGCGGGTGCTCCGGTAGGAGTCGAGGATGCCGGTTGCGACGGCGTCGGCGGCGGTGATCTGCATCGTGGCCAGCTTGTTCATCGCGGCCAGGAAGGCGGCGCTGCGCGGCACCACCTGCTCGCCGTGGATCTTCGCAGCGAGCGCGTCGTCGCCCTCGAGCTTGGCCTTGAACAGCGCGGTACGCGCTTCCAGGTAGCCGCCGCGGACCTCCTTGACGGCCGCGAACTGCGCCTTCACGCCCTCGTTGCGCAGCGAGCTTTCGATGTCCTGCTGCAGCTGGGTCGAGCGCGCCGACACGGCTTTCATGCGCTCGGCGATGTCGAGGACCAGGGCGCGGTCGGTGGCGACGAAGGCGGTCTCGATCATCGCGCTGTTGACCTCGATGTGCTTGCCCCATTCGGCGACGTTGCGCTGGTTCTTGATGCTGGTATGGACCAGGCGGTTGGTCATGTCTCCCGCCGACTGCATGCGGGTGAGGGCGGTGACGGCCAACGCCACCAGCAGGGCGAGCACGATCGCAAAGCCGATGCCGAGGCGGGCGCCGATCTTGAGGTTCTTCACGGTTGGGTTCCTGGATAAACGGTGGACTGCGGATGGACGGGCCGCGCATTGCGGCGAATTGTGGAAGTGCGCAGGACGCGCCGGCGGATGCCGCATCGCCGGCAGGCACAGCTGCGCTGCCGCGACGAGTATAGCAGCGGTCTCAGGCAAATTGATGCTGTGCGGCAAAATTGCAACATGCCGGGTTGGCGATGTTGCAATTATCGAGAAAGGAAGGCGGGCGGGCGGCGCAAGGGCGCGCCCGCGGCAGGGGAAGGAAGCCTGGTGCGGCTACTTAGTACAGCTACGTTAGTGCAGCTGCTTCTTTTCCGGCTGGACCAGGATAAAGGGATGGACCACGGTGCCCCAGAGCACGATCTCACCGGCCGCCCAGCTCTGGGCCTGCACGTCCGAGACCTTGGCGATCCTGCCCTCAGCCATCCAGCGCGCGATATTCTCCTTGTCGTCGTGCGAGATGCGCATGGCGACGTCGATCAGGTCGAGGCTCTCGCTGACGTAGATCACGTTGCCCTGGGCGAAATGGCGCTCCAGCTCGTCCCATTTGACGCGGGCGGTTTCGCGGTTGATCTTGTCGTGCAGCTCGGTGTCGTTTTCAGGCTTGGTTTTCATAAGTGTTGCGATGGTTCGGGATGATCTCGATCCGCGGCTGCGGCGAGCCCGCCCATGTTAACCGATAGGCCACGCCCTTGCGCGCATTGCCCACCAGTGCGGGACGGAAGCAGGCCAGGTTGGTGCCCTCGGGCCGGCGCACGCTCGGGTAGACGATGCCCATCGAACCCTGTTCCAGCAGCTCGGCGGCGAGGAGCTGCGAGGCGACGTAGCTGCGCGGATCGAGGCAGGCGTCGAAGCTCTTCACGCCGCGGATGTCGTGGAAGCTGGCGCTGAAGTCGGCCAGCATCGCCTGGTAGGTGACGCTGTCGTCGAAGCGCCCGATTTCCGCATACTCGACGGTCTTGTGGAAGCTGACCTCGGCCAGCGCGGTCTCGGCCTCGAAAGCGCAATACCAGGCGCCGCGCTCGCCGTCGTTGAAGCGGCTGCCTTCGGGACGGGCGTAGGTGTAGGCCGCATTGATGATGCGGAAATTCGGCACCCCGAACACCAGTTCGTCGACGCCGATGCCGGGCAGCAGGCCGGCTTCGCCGCGCAGCCGTTCGTTGGTGGCGTTGTCGAGGTCGAACAGGTCGCGCAGGACGGCGTCGTTCTCGGCCAGCGGCGCCAGCACCGAATCCTCGGCCTCGGCGAAGCGCGAGGGGATCAGGCGGCAGGTGTCGATCAGGCGCAGGGCGGTGAGTTTGGGGACGACCGGCAAGATCAGAGACCTCCGCGGCGCGCGTCGAGCAGCTTGCGTACCGTCTGCATGGCCAGCAGGCCGCCGCCCAGCATGGTGGCGAGCGGGGTGCGGCCGCCGAAGATGATGTTGGTGTTCGGCAGGGCGACCCATTCGTCGGCGAGCTTGTCGCCGTACAGGATGTGCAGGGCCTTGTAGATGCCCAGCAGGTAGGAGATGCGGGTGATGCGGTCGACCTCGAGCAGCCGGTCGGGGTTCTTTTTCCAGTCGTAGAAGCTGGACGCGGACAGCCCGCCGAGCAGCTCGCGCGCATCTTCGTCGCGCAGCTGCCAGGCGGCGGCCAGCTTGAAGAAGCCCTTCAGCGCGGACTGCGACAGGCGCTCGCGCTCGGCGCGCGAATTCAGGTCGACGAGGACCGCCGGCTCGAAGCGGCTGGTGGGGTAGGCATAGGCGAGGCTCATGGATTTCCTCCGTTTCTGGAGTCTTTATACTCCGATTTCGAAACCCATGCAACTGCTAGTTGTCAAGGGAATGGCGCCATGACAGAATTGGCGCCGACTTGTCAAAAGGAAAAGGATATTTCCATGGGTTGGCGATCGGCAGGCATACTCCTGGGCGCGCTGGTGGCGGTGGTCATCGGTGCCTGCATGGCGCGCGGCTCGCGCGGCACGCAGGAAGAACTCAGGCAACAGGTAATGGAGACGGAGCGCGCCTTCGCGGCCACGATGGCGGCGCGCGATTTCGAGGCATTCGGCGGCTTCCTCTCGAAGGAGGCCGTGTTCATGGCGCCGGGCGGCGCCCAGCGCGGCCGCGATGCCGTGGCCTCGGCATGGCGCGCCTATTTCGACGGCGCCGCCGCGCCCTTCGCCTGGGCGCCGGACGAGGTCGAGGTGCTGGCCTCGGGCACGCTGGCCTACAGCAGCGGGCCGGTCACAGGCCCGGACGGCAAGCAGGTCGGGCGCTTCAATTCGGTCTGGCGGCTGGAAGGGCCGGGGACGTGGAAGATCGTGTTCGATCGCGGCTGCGATTGCAGACGGTAGGGTGGACACCTGTGTCCACCCTACGAAACCGAAGGTGAGCCAGGGCGTGGGGTGGGTGCAAGAACCCAACCCACGAAAATCAGACTGGCTCGGCGTGCTCGACCAAGAGCTGCACCTTGGTCACGCCGTTGTACTCGTTCGCATCGAGCCGGAACGCCACGCGCGCCCGCTCGCCGAGCGCGTCGGTGTGGCCGAACCAGATCGCGTCGTAGCGCCGGCCGTTACGTTCGAGGAGCAGCTTGAGGTGCTTGTCCTTCAGCACGCGCTGGCTCATCACCCGGAATTCGTCGCAGAACACCGGCGGGGCGAAGCCCTGGCCCCAGACCTGGCCGTCGCACAGTTCGATGAAGCTGGTGCTGTAGAACTCGTCCTCGAGCGGGCCGTCGGTCTCGATCACGCGTTCCAGCTGCGCCTCGCTCAGCCAGGCGCGACCGACCGCCTCGAACGCCTCGCAGAAGGTGTCGAAGTGGTCGGCGCGGATGGTCAGGCCGGCCGCCATCGCGTGGCCGCCGAACTTGTCGATCAGGCCGGGCACGCGCTTCGAGACCAGGTCGAGCGCGTCGCGCATGTGGAAGCCCGGGATCGAGCGCCCCGAGCCCTTGATCAGCCCCAGTCCGCCCGGCGCGAAGGTGATCGTCGGGCGGTAGAATTTCTCCTTCAGGCGCGAAGCGACGATGCCGATCACGCCCTGGTGCCAGCCCTCGTCGAAGACGGCGATGGTGCTGCTGTCGGTCGGTTGGAAGTCGTCCAGGTGCAAGAGCGCCGTGTCCTGCATCTCGGCCTCGATCTCGCGCCGCTTCAGGTTGATCTCGTTGAGCTGCTGGGCGATGGCCCAGGCGCGGCCTTCGTCGTCGGTGACCAGGCATTCGATCCCGAGCGACATGTCTTCCAGGCGGCCGGCGGCGTTCAGGCGCGGGCCGACGGCAAAGCCGAGGTCGAAGGGCGAGGCGCAGCGCGCTTCGCGTCCGGCGACCCGGAACAGCGCCGCCACGCCGGGATGCATGCGCCCGGCGCGCATGCGCTTGATGCCTTGCGCGACCAGGATGCGGTTGTTGGCGTCGAGTTTCACCACGTCGGCCACGGTGCCGAGGGCGACCAGGTCGAGCAGGTTGTCCAGCTTCGGCTGGGTTTGCGCATCGAACACGCCGCGTCGGCGCAGTTCGGCGCGCAGCGCCAGCAGGACATAAAAGACCACGCCGACGCCGGCCAGGTGCTTGCTCGGGAAGCCGCACTCGGGCTGGTTCGGANNCAAGGCGTCGCCCGGCAGGTGGTGATCGGTGACCACGACCTCGATGCCGCGCCGGTTCGCCTCCAGCACGCCGTCGATGCTGGCGATGCCGTTGTCGACGGTGATGATGACGTCCGGCGACTTTTCGCGCACCGCCAGTTCGACGATCTCGGGCGTCAGGCCATAGCCGTACTCGAAACGGTTCGGCACGATGTAGTCGATCCGGGCGCCCATCGCGCGCAGCCCGCGCAGGGCCACCGCACACGCGGTCGCCCCGTCGCAATCGTAGTCGGCGACGATGGTCATGTTCTTTTGCGCGGCGATCGCATCGGCCAGGAACACGGCCGCGGCGTCGATGTGCTTCAGACCGGCGGGCGGCGCCAGCGCGGCCAGTTCGCTGGCCAGTTCGCGCGGATCGAGCAGGCCGCGCGCCGCGTAGATGCGCGCCAGCACGGGGTGTACGCCCCCCTGGCGCAAGAGCTCGGAGGTGCGGAACGGGCAGGGACGGGTGGTGATGCGGGTTTTCAAAGCAGGCAATCCAGGGTCGGGCGGCGCCAGAACTTGCGTTGCGCCATGGCGTTGGTGGTGAATTCGGCAAGCGCGTCGCGGTGCGACAGAACCA
>DOUW01000449.1:0-173 GCA_003520365.1 Massilia sp. | reverse complement strand
CGTGCGAACAGCCCGGCTTCAAGTTGTCCCATGGCGGCGACCCAGCCGCCCCAGTCGGCGGCCAGCGCATAGGGCGCGACGCTGCCGCAGACCAGCAGGGTGTCGCCGTCGACCGTGCTGGCGAACTGCGCCAGGTCGGTGGGGCTGGCGTCGGCAAGCTGGGTCAGCCAGGC
>DOUW01000448.1:525-6520 GCA_003520365.1 Massilia sp. | reverse complement strand
GCGGCTCGCGGCCGGCCCTGATGTCGTTGATCTGCTCGGCATCGAT
The DNA here is from genome assembly GCA_003520365.1 of Massilia sp. Taxonomy (GTDB): domain Bacteria; phylum Pseudomonadota; class Gammaproteobacteria; order Burkholderiales; family Burkholderiaceae_D; genus Telluria; species Telluria haematophila. The sequence continues at coordinate 6,474 of DOUW01000448.1, read as the reverse complement.
GGTTTCCCAGTCGAGCAGCGCCTTGGTCATCATTTCGACCTTGTCGCGGTTCTCTTCCAGCAGGCGGCGCGAGAGCGCGTACTGGGTGTCGAGGATCGCGCGGATCTCGGCGTCGACCTTCTGCTGCGTCGCTTCCGAGATGGTCTTGGTGGCGCCGCCGAAGAAGCCTTCGTTCTCGCTGTCCTCGTAGACCATCACGCCCATGCTCTCGGACATGCCGAAGCGGGTCACCATCGAACGGGCCAGCTTGGTGGCGCGGGCGAAGTCGTTCGAGGCGCCGGTCGACATCTGGCCGACGAAGATCTCTTCGGCGATACGGCCACCGAACAGGATGGAGATTTCTTCCAGCATCTTGTCCTTGTAGCCCGACAGGTTGTCGTGCTCAGGCAGCTGCCAGGTCAGGCCCAGCGCATAGCCACGCGGCATGATGGTGACCTTGTGCACCGGGTCTGCCTTCGGCAGGAGCTTGGCCACCACTGCGTGGCCGGACTCGTGGTAAGCCGTGTTGCGGCGTTCCTCTTCGCGCATGACCATCGACTTGCGCTCCGGACCCATGTAGATCTTGTCCTTCGCGTCCTCGAAGTCGCCCATCTCGACCAGGCGCTTGTTGCGGCGCGCGGCGAACAGTGCGGCTTCGTTGACCAGGTTGGCGAGGTCGGCGCCCGAGAAGCCCGGGGTACCGCGCGCCAGGATGTCGGCCTTGACGTCGGCGCCGATCGGCACCTTGCGCATGTGCACGTTCAGGATCTGTTCGCGGCCGCGGATGTCCGGCAGGCCCACCATCACCTGGCGGTCGAAACGGCCCGGGCGCAGCAGGGCCTTGTCCAGCACGTCGGCGCGGTTGGTCGCGGCGATCACGATCACGCCCGAGGTGGCTTCGAAGCCGTCCATCTCGACCAGCAGCTGGTTCAGGGTCTGTTCGCGCTCGTCGTTGCCGCCACCCATGCCGGCGCCGCGGTGACGGCCGACCGCGTCGATCTCGTCGATGAAGATGATGCACGGCGAGTGCTTCTTCGCGTTCTCGAACATGTCGCGCACGCGGGATGCGCCGACGCCGACGAACATCTCGACGAAGTCGGAGCCCGAGATCGAGAAGAACGGCACTTTCGCTTCGCCGGCAATCGCACGCGCCAGCAGGGTCTTACCGGTACCCGGAGGACCGACCATCAGCACGCCGCGCGGGATGCGGCCGCCCAGCTTCTGGAACTTGGTCGGGTCTTTCAGGAAGTCGACGATCTCGCTGACTTCTTCCTTCGCTTCGTCGCAACCGGCGACGTCGGCGAAGGTGACGCTGTTGTTCGTTTCATCGAGCATGCGGGCTTTCGACTTGCCGAACGAGAAAGCCCCGCCCTTGCCGCCGCCCTGCATCTGGCGCATGAAGAAGACCCAGACGCCGATCAGGAGCAGCATCGGGAACCAGGAGATGAAGACCTGCTGGAGGAAGGAAGGCTCCTCGGGCGGCTTCACGTCGAAGCGCACGCCGTTCTCGCGCAGGTCGCCGATCAGGCCGCGGTCGAGCATGGTCGCGGTGGCGCGGACCTTGGTGTCGTCGGTACGGGTAGCGGTGATGTTCGCCCCTTCGATCACGACATCCTTCACGCGGCGCGCCTTCACATCGTCGAGCAGCTCGGAATAAGCGATGGTCTTGCTGCCGCCAGCAGGGCTATGGTTGTCGAACTGCTTGAACAGCATGAACAACAGCAGCGCGACCACCACCCAGATGGCAGATTTGGAAAACATATTATTCACGAAAACTCCTTCGATGCGAATCGCACCAATTGCAATGTGAGATTTGCCGATTTTACCTGCAATAAGCAGGCCGTGCTACGCACAGGCCCCATGATGCCATATTGCCACCTTTTACAGTTCCATGCGGCACGACTACGCGGTTCGCGCGTACCGAACGGAGCTTCACGGCGTGCATGTGCGGTTGCGATCTCAAATATCAAGGGTCGGATCGCCTGAAACCAACGATTTATATTCCACTGGATTCTTCAGACCACGTCCGAGCAGGAAGATTTCCGACGACTTGTCGCGACTTGCCTTCGGCTTGATCTGCTTGACCGTCTTGAACTCCGTGCGGAACTTCTCGACGATCTGGGTGAACCCCATATCCTTGAAGCACTTCACCAACAATGCGCCGCCCGGCTTCAGATGCATTTGAGAAAACTCAATCGCGAGATCGATCAGGTGTTCCATCCGGGCAGCGTCCGCCGTCGGAATCCCGGACAGATTCGGGGCCATGTCGGACAACACCAGATCGGCGCGGTGTCCCTCCAGAACAACAGCCAGCTGGTCGAGCACCTCGTCCTCGCGGAAGTCGCCCTGGATGTAATGGACGTCGGCAATCGGCTCCATCGGCAGGAGGTCCAGGCCGATGATGGTGCCGTTGATGCCCCCGCCTTCCTTGCCGGCCAGCTTGCGCCGGGTGTACTGCGCCCAGCTGCCCGGGGTGCAGCCGAGGTCGACGATGACCTGCCCCGGCTTGATGAGTTTCTCGCTTTCGTCGATTTCCTTGAGCTTGAAGGCGGCGCGGGCACGGTAGCCTTCTTTCTGCGCCAGCTTGACGTACGGATCGTTAATATGGTCGTGCAACCAGTTTTTGTTTAATTTGTTCTTGGCCATTCGCGTAGAATACTGCTTTTATAGGTACATCCAAAAATTATTATGCTTAAACTCACTCCGGCCGAGCGCAGCGCGCTGCGCGCCGAAGCCCATGGGCTCAATCCTGTTGTCATGATCGGCGAAGCCGGCCTGACCGAGTCCGTCATGAAGGAAATCGCGACCAGTCTCGACGCCCATGGCCTGATCAAGGTCCGCGTGTTCGGCGACGATCGCGAAGCACGCGTCGCCATGTACGAGCAGATCTGCGCAGAGCTCGACGCGGCGCCGGTCCAGCACATCGGCAAGCTGCTGGTGCTGTACCGCCCGAAGAAGGAAGCCGTCAAGGAACGGAGCAGCAAGGCCGGCAAGGGCATGCGCGAAGTCACCATCGTCAAGGCCAGCGCCAGCGGCACCAAGAAGCCGAGCGTGACCAAGGTTATGCTCAAGGGCAACGAGCGCGTCACCGCGGGCGGCAACATCAAGCGCGCCAAGCCGCGCCAAGCCAGCACCAAGAAATCGGCGCTGAACAAGTAAAAAGAAACCGGGGTCTCCCCGGTTTTTTTTCGTCGGCGATCTGTCCGCAATGTAGGGTGGACACTCCGTGCCCACGCGTTACGCACGTATCCATCATCGTTGGCATTTGCCTGTCGCCCGCGACGCATCCGAAAACCGGCGCCCCATGCGGCACGGCTTTGCTCGACGTTTGCGGGCGAATCGTTGAGGCCAATAGTGCAAGGAGACGCACGTCGCGCGTGGGCACGGGGTGCCCACCCTACGGTCGACATTACGGGCAATGCGCGTTCAACGGCTCTTCACCAGCAGCACCGCCGCGAGAATACTCTCGATCAGGTGAAACAGCTGCGACACCCCATGCATGATGGCGAACTTCGTCCACAGCGGCGAGGCACGGATTCCTTCAGGGCCAGCGGCTTCGCGCATCGCGGCCATCGCCGGCTGCAGGCCCACATACATCACCAGCGCACAGGCCAGCATCGCCAGCACCAGCAGGTTCAGGAAGCGCTTGCGCCCTGCTGCGAGATCCGGCGAAAACCGGACCAGCACCAGCATCAGCGCCGCGCAGGCAAAGCTGATCCAGGCCAGGCGATGCAGGAACGAACCGACGATGTCGCCAGCGTTCGTGCCCGAGGCGATGGAAAACACCGCCGGCGCGGCCACGTAGCCCAGCACCCACAGGGCGCCGGCCCACAGCGCCGCCACAAGCAGGCGCGCAGCTGGCAAGCGGGCAGCGATCGCTGTCATCAGACGTAGCGCACTTCCAGGATTTCGTATTCGCGCGGACCGGACGGGGCCTGCACTTCGACCACGTCGCCGGCGTACTTGCCGATCAGGGCGCGCGCGATCGGCGAGGTGACCGAGATCTTGTTCAGCTTCAGGTCGGCTTCGTCGATGCCGACGATCTGGTAGCTCACCTTCTGGCCGTTTTCCAGGTCTTCCAGGTCGACGGTCGCGGCAAAGACCACGCGGCCTTCGGCGTCCAGGGTCGCCGGGTCGATGATCTGGGCGGCGCTCAGCTTGCCTTCGAGTTCGGCGATGCGGCCTTCGACGAAAGCCTGGCGCTCCTTGGCGGCGTCGTACTCGGCGTTCTCCGACAGGTCGCCGTGCGAGCGCGCTTCGGCGATCGCGTCGATGACGATGCGGCGTTCCTTGGTCTTGAGCTGATGCAGTTCCTCCTTCAGGAGTTCGGCGCCGTATTTGGTGAGCGGTACGGAAGTGTTCATATCAATTCGTTTCTGCTGACTGAAAACCTGGGTTTTCCGGTTGTTTGTGGACGTACAAGTGAAAACCACAGAGGCGCGCGACGCAAGCCGCGCGAGCTCTGTGGTTTGACGGGTACTCGCAGTACTACTTCTTGATGCTTAGTTTAAGGTGTTATGCAGGCCTTGTAAATCGTAGACCTTCAGTTCGTTCAGGTGACGCATGCCCTGGATCGCGGCCTCGGCGCCGGCGATCGTGGTGTAGGTCACCGCGCGCGCGGCCAGGGCCGAGGTGCGGATGGTGCGCGAGTCGGCGATCGCACTGCGCTTTTCCTCGACCGTGTTGATGACCATCTCGATCTCGTGGTTCTTGATCATGTCGACCACGTGCGGACGGCCCTCGATCACCTTGTTCACCGCAGTGACCGGCAGGCCGGCGGCCTCGATCACGGCCGCGGTGCCCTTGGTCGCCACCAGCGAGAAGCCCAGTGCGACCAGGTCGCGCGCCACTTTCACGGCGCGCGGCTTGTCCGAGCCCTTCACCGACAGGAAGACCTTGCCCGACTCCGGCAGCTTGATGCCGGCGCCCAGCTGCGACTTGACGAAAGCTTCGCCGAAGGTCTCGCCCACGCCCATCACTTCGCCGGTCGACTTCATTTCCGGGCCGAGGATGGTGTCGACGCCCGGGAACTTCACGAACGGGAACACGGCTTCCTTGACGCTATAGAACGGCGGCGTCACTTCCTCCGTGATGCCCTGCTCCGCGAGCTTCTGGCCGACCATGCAGCGCGCCGCGACTTTCGCCAACTGGATGCCGGTGGCTTTCGACACGAACGGCACGGTACGCGAAGCGCGCGGATTCACTTCCAGCACGAACACGGTGTCGACCGTCTTGCCGTCGACTTCCGATTGCTGGATCGCGAACTGCACGTTCATCAGGCCGACCACGTTCAGGCCCTTGGCCATCAGCGCGGTCTGGCGCTTCAGTTCGTCGATGGTCTCCGTCGAGAGCGAGTACGGCGGCAGCGAGCAGGCCGAGTCGCCCGAGTGCACGCCGGCCTGTTCGATGTGTTCCATCACGCCGCCGATAAAGGTGGTCTCGCCGTCCGAGATGCAGTCGACGTCGACTTCGATGGCGTCGTTCAGGAATCGGTCCAGCAGCACCGGCGAATCGTTCGAGACCTTGACCGCTTCGCGCATGTAGCGCTCGAGGTCGCGCTGCTCGTGGACGATCTCCATCGCGCGGCCGCCCAGCACGTACGAAGGACGCACCACCAGCGGGTAGCCGATTTCCTGGGCCAGTGCCAGGGCCTCGGTTTCGGTGCGCGCGGTGCGGTTCGGCGGCTGGCGCAGGTTCAGCTTCTGCAGCAGTTGCTGGAAGCGCTCGCGGTCTTCGGCCGCGTCGATCATGTCCGGGCTGGTGCCGACGATCGGCACGCCGTTCGCCTCGAGGTCCAGCGCGAGTTTCAGCGGGGTCTGGCCGCCGTACTGCACGATCACGCCGACCGGCTTTTCCAGGTCGACGATTTCGAGCACGTCTTCCAGGGTCAGCGATTCGAAGTAGAGGCGGTCCGAGGTGTCGTAGTCGGTCGACACGGTCTCCGGATTGCAGTTGACCATGATGGTCTCG
>DOUW01000448.1:0-456 GCA_003520365.1 Massilia sp. | reverse complement strand
GTGTCGACGCGCTTGTAGACCGGACGGATGCCCAGCTCATGGCGGCGCTTGCGCACCTCGGCCTGCGTGGTGTGCATCAGGAAGGCCAGGCGCGCATCCGAGAAGCCCTTTTGCTTGAGCTTGTACAGCGTCGGCTTGTCGAGCGACTCCAGCGTCTGGTGGTCCAGCCACAGTTCGATGTCGACGATTTCCTTGATCTGGATGAGGAACCACGGATCGATCTTGGTCAGCGCGTGCACTTCTTCCAGCGTGAAGCCTTGGGCAAAGGCGTCGCCCACGTACCAGATGCGCTCAGGACCCGGCTCGCCCAGTTCCTCTTCGATGACTTCGCGGTCGCGCGTCTTCTCGTTCAGGCCGTCGACGCCGACTTCCAGGCCGCGCAGGGCCTTCTGGAAGGACTCCTGGAAGGTGCGGCCCATGGCCATGACTTCGCCGACCGACTTCATCTGGGTGGTC
>DOUW01000292.1 GCA_003520365.1 Massilia sp. | reverse complement strand
GGAGCTGGCATCAGCGCCGGCGTGGTCTGCGCCCTGGTGGGCGGCTGGCTCGGCCTGCGCGCCGTGCTGCGCCAGCCGCCGCTGCAGACGCTGCGCGAGGCGAGCTGACCGCTTCCGGGCGCGTGGGTGGCATTGCACGAGGACGCCAGCAACATTCATCGTTTAGTACGTTATGATGACGGGATGTCCGAGAACAAAACCCTGTACGAAATCATCGGCGGCGAAAGCCGCCTGCGCGAACTGGTCGACCGCTTCTACGACCTGATGGAACTGGAGCCGGAATTCGCCGGCATCCACGCGATGCACCCGAAACCGAACGACAGCTCGCGCGAGAAGCTGTTCATGTTCCTGTCCGGCTGGATGGGCGGGCCCGACCTGTTCATCGAACGCTACGGCCACCCGCGGCTGCGGGCGCGCCACCTGCCGTTCGCGATCGGCACGAGCGAGCGCGACCAGTGGCTGCGCGCCATGGCCTGGGCCATGGAAGACATCGGCATGGACGACGAGCTGCGCCTGCGCCTGATGCAGTCCTTCTACCAGACCGCCGACTGGATGCGCAACAAGGCCGACTGAGATGAGCACCCTCCAATTCGCGGTGATCGCGATCGCGCTCCTTGCCGTGATCGCGCTGCAGGTCCTGGTGCTGCTGCGCGGCCGCGGCCTCAGTGGTAACGGCAGCGGCAATGGCGACGGCAACGGCCAGCAGTTCGAACGTGTCGAGCGCGAACTGCGGCTGGAACTGCAGCACAGCGCCCAGGCCACGCGCCAGGAACTGGCGGCGCACATGGCCCAGCACCAGGCCGCCACCGTCCAGCAACTCGACAGCATGCGCCAGCAGATGCAGCTGCACGCGGCCGGGGGACGCGAGGAGCAGGCGCGCGCCCTGAAGCGCTTCGCCGACACGCTGCAGCAGACCCTGGCCAACCTCACCGAATCGAACGCCCAGCGCATGCTGGAAGTGCGCGCCACGCTGGAGACGAAGATCCGCGATCTCCAGGTCGACAACGCCAAGCGGCTGGAAGAGATGCGCCAGACCGTCGACGAGAAGCTGCACACGACGCTGGAAACGCGCCTGACCGAGTCCTTCCGCCACGTCTCCGAGCGCCTGGAAAAGGTGCACCAGGGGCTGGGCGAGATGCAGCAGCTGGCCATCGGCGTGGGCGACCTCAAGCGCGTGCTCACCAACGTCAAGACGCGCGGCACCTGGGGCGAAGTGCAGCTCGAGATGCTGCTCGAGCAGGTGCTGACGGTGGACCAGTACGCCAAGAACGTCGAGACCGTGGCCGGATCGAACGCGCGCGTCGAATTCGCGATCAAGCTGCCGGGCGTGGTCGACGGCGGACCGCCGCTGTGGCTGCCGATCGACGCCAAGTTCCCCAAGGAGCAGTACGAACGCCTGATCGAGGCGCAAGACCGCGCCGACGCGGAGGGCGCCGTCCGCTACGGCGCCGAACTCGAGCGTGCCGTGCGCGCCGAGGCCAAGACCATCTGCGAGAAATACGTGTCGCCGCCGCAGACGACGGACTTCGCGATCCTGTTCCTGCCGACCGAAGGCCTGTACGCCGAGGTGATGCGCCGCCCCGGCGTCGCCGATGACCTGCAGCGCACGCTGCGGGTCACGATCGCCGGCCCCTCGACCCTGACGGCGCTGCTGAACAGCCTGCAGATGGGCTTCCGCACCCTGGCGCTGGAAAAGCGCTCATCCGAAGTGTGGCAGGTGCTGGGCGCGGTGAAGACGGAGTTCGCCAAGTTCGGCGACGTCCTGGCCGCGACCAAGGCGACGCTGGAGAAGGCGGCGAAGAACATCGAAAGCGCCGAAGTGCGCAGCCGCCAGATGGCGCGCAAGCTCAAGTCGGTCGAGGCGCTGCCGAGCGAGGCGGCGCAGCTGATGCTGGGGCCGGATGGGATGGAGCGGGATGAATAGACCCGGTGCTCGCAATCGTAGGGTGGGCGCCCCGTGCCCACGCGGAATGTTGCGTTGACGCGGCCTGTTTTGGAATTGATGCGCAGGCTTTTCCTTGACGCGTCTCATCAACCACCACGTACATTAACAAACGGCTCTACGCGTTCTCTACAATGCGTGCCACTATGTCCCGCTATCGCCGCTCTCGCACTGGCTCCACCTATTTTTTCACGTTGGTGTCCTTCCGGCGAAATCCGATCCTATGCTTGCCGCCGATTCGCTCGGCATTGCGCCGAGCTATCGAAGACGTCCGTCAATCACGGCCATTTGAGATCGATGCTTGGGTGCTGATGCCCGACCACCTGCATTGCATCTGGACCCTGCCCGACGGCGATACTGACTATTCGACCCGCTGGGCAATCATCAAGAGCTCGGTCTCCAGATTTGCCTTGGTCTCCACGGTTTCAACCGGCACCAGAAATCCGTCGCGTATCAAGCACCGCGATGCATCGATCTGGCAACGCCGTTTTCATGAACACCAGATCCGCGATGATCGCGATTTCGAACGCCATATGGACTACATCCATTTCAACCCGGTGCGGCATGGCCATGTGGCGAGTGCGGCGGATTGGCCGTATTCGACGTTTCATCGGTACGTAAAAAATGGTGTGTATCCGGCGGACTGGGGCGGGACGCCGCAGATGGAAGCGATGTGGATCGAGTAGAGCAGCAAGCCACAGACGTGGCAGCGGTCCGCATGCGTCACGCGTGGGCACGGGGCGCCCACCCTACGATCCGGCGCTGCTATCGTTATATCAAGCCCTCGAACATCAACACATCCACCATTTCCCCCGCCGCGACGCTGCCCTGCTCGTCGTGCAGCACCACCATGCAGTTCGCTTCCGACATCGAGCGCAGGATGCCGGAGCCTTGCGAGCCGGTGATGCGCACCTGGGGCGCGCCGTCGTCGCCGTGGGTGAGGATGCCGCGCTGGTATTCGGTGCGGCCGGGTTTCTTGCGGATCGCGCCCTGCGAGCGGGCGCGCAGCAGCGGCAGGGGCGCGTCGGCGCCCATCATGCGCAGCAGGGCTGCGCGCGCGAAGAAGTAGAACGAGACCATCACCGCCACCGGATTGCCCGGCAGGCCGAACAGGAAGGCGCTGCGGCCGTTCGAGTTAATACGGCCGAAGGCCAGCGGGCGGCCCGGGCGCATGCCGATCTTCCAGAAGGTGACGTCGCCCAGGCGCGCCATGATCTGCTTGGTGTAGTCGGCGGCGCCGACCGAGACGCCGCCGGAGGTGACGATCGCGTCCGCGTTCTCGCAGGCGCTGCGCAGCGCTTCTTCGAGCGCCGCCGGGTCGTCGCGCACGATGCCCATGTCGATGATGTCGCAGCCCAGGCGCTGCAGCATGCCGTAGATGGTGTAGCGGTTGCTGTCGTAGACGCTGCCTTCATCGAGCGCCTGGCCGATCGAGCGCAGCTCGTCGCCGGTCGAGAAGAAGGCCACGCGCAGGCGGCGCTGCACCGGCACTTCGGCGATGCCGAGCGAGGCGATCAGGCCCAGGTCGGCCGGCCGGACGATCTTCCCCGCGCGCAGGGCCGGGCTGCCGGCCTTCAGGTCTTCGCCCGCAAAGCGCCGGTTGTC
>DOUW01000288.1 GCA_003520365.1 Massilia sp. | reverse complement strand
GCATGGCCGCGGCGGCCTGCTCGGCGGCGAACTGCTGCGCCCGAGCTGCGGCAGCGCCAGCTGCGGCAGCTTGGGCGCGGTTTTCCTCCTCCTCTTTTTCCTTGATGCGGGCGGCGAGGGTGCTCGGCCGCTCGTCGCCGAAGGAAGTCATTTCCCAGCGCTTGAAAGCGCCCTGCAAGTCCTTGTTCATCATCGAATCTTAACTTAAACGAAGGAGTCTTCGCCCTTGCCGCCGAGGACGACCTGGCCCTCGTCGGCCAGGCGGCGCACGATCTGCAGGATCTGCTTCTGCTGGGCTTCCACTTCCGACAGGCGCACCGGACCCTTCGATTCCAGGTCTTCGCGCATCATTTCGCTGGCGCGCTGGCTCATGTTGCGGAAGATCTTCTCGCGCAGGTCCTGCGAGGCGCCCTTCAGGGCGACGATCAGCATTTCCGACTGCACTTCGCGCAGCAGCAGCTGGATGCCGCGGTCGTCGATGTCGATGATGTTGTCGAACACGAACATCTCGTCCATGATCTTCTGCGCCATGTCGTTGTCGTAGTTCTTGATGTTTTCCATGACCGCGCTTTCCTGCTCGCCGGCCATGAAGTTCAGGATCTCGGCCGCGGTGCGCACGCCGCCGAGCGAGGACTTCTTGATGTGCTCGTTACCCGACAGCAGCTTGGTCAGCACGTCGTTCAGCTCGCGCAGTGCGGCCGGCTGCACGCCGTCCAGGGTGGCGATGCGCAGCACGACGTCGTTGCGCAGGCGCTCTGTGAAGTGGCTGAGGATCTCGCAGGCCTGGTCGCGCTCGAGGTGCACCAGGATGGTGGCGATGATCTGCGGGTGCTCGTTGCGGATCAGTTCCGACACCGACTGCGCGTCCATCCACTTCAGGCTCTCGATGCCCGAGGCGTCCTTGCCGCCCAGGATGCGGTTCAGCAGCACCGCGGCCTTGTCGTCGCCCAGCGCCTTGGTCAGCACCTCGCGGATGTACTCGTCCGAATCGAGACCGACCGTCGAGTGGGCGTCGGCCTCGTCGCGGAAGGCTTCCAGCACGTTGACCACCTGCTCGTGCTGCACCGACTTCATCGCGGCCATGGCGGCGCCCAGCTTCAGCACCTCGCGCGGGCCGAGGAACTTCATCACCTCGGCCGCTTCTTCCTCGCCCAGGGCCAGCATCAGGATTGCCGCCTTGGTGATACCTTCCTTGTCCTTGTCGCTCATTCCGCACCCACCCATGCCTTGATCACGTTTGCCACGATGCGCGGATCGTCGCGCGCCATTTCCTTCGCCAGCGCCAGGTTGGCGCGGTAGCTGCGCTCCCGTGGCGCTTCTTCCTCTTCCTCGCCGATCGGCTGGCCGTCTTCGCCCAGCTTGACCACGGCGTCGGGATCTTCTTCCTCTTCTTCCTTCTTTTCCTCTTCCGGCATCGCGACCGCCTCGTCGAACTTGTGCATCACCGGGCGCAGCAGCGGGCGCAGGATGCGGAAGTAGAGGAAGGCGATGATGGCGGCGATCAGCAGGTACTTGCCGACTTCCCATGCCAGCGGCAGGTTGGCCGGGTCCTTGTACCAGTCGGGGCCGGCTTCGTCCGGCCGGTCGACGCCGTCGAAGGGGGCATTCGCCACGCTCATGGTGTCGCCGCGCGCTTCCGAGTAGCCCATCGCCTGCTTGACCAGGTCGTTGATCTGGCTGACCTCGGCGGCCGCCAGCGGCTTGACCGTCACCTTGCCGGTATTCGGGTCGACCGAGCGGCGGTAGTTCACCACCACGCCGACCGTCAGGCGCTTGATGCCGCCCATCGGGCGCTGCTCGTAGCGGATGGTCTTGTCGACTTCGTAATTCGTGGTCGCGTCCTTGCGGGTCGGGCCAGCTGCCGGCGCGGCGCCAGCCGGGCCTGCAGCGGTACCATCCAGGGGAGCCGTGGCCACGCCCGGCGGCTGGTTCGACAGCGCGCCCGGGATGCCGTTGGCGTTGCCGGAGGCCGGGCCGGTCTGCTCCGAGGTCTGCTGGCTGCGGATCGCCTGCGGCTCCGGCGGCGAATTCGGCTTGTACATCTCGGCGGCGGTGTCGACCTGGGCAAAATCGATCTCGGCGGTCGCCTCGGCGCGCACGTTGTCCTTGCCGACGATCGGGGTGATCAGCGACTCGACCTGCTTGATGATGTTCTGCTGCACCGTCTCGACGTACTTGAGCTGGGTGGCGTCGAGCTGCTTGTTGAGGCCATTCTGCTTCGGCTGCTCGGACAGCAAATTGCCGTTCTGGTCGACCACGGTGACGTTGCCGACGGTCAGCTCGGGAATGCTGGAGGCGACCAGGTGCACGATGGCGCTGACCTGGCCCGGATCGAGGGCGCGGCCGGACTGCAGGTTCAGCAGCACCGAAGCGGTCGGCTTTTGCTGGTCGCGCACGAATACCGAGGGCTTCGGCAGCGCCAGGTGCACGCGCGCCGCGGCGACCGAGCCGAGCGACTGGATCGAACGCGCCAGCTCGCCCTCCAGCGAACGCTGGTAATTGACTTGCTCCAGGAACTGCGACACGCCCAGCTTCTGGTTTTCCATCAGCTCGAAGCCGAGGTTGCCGCCTTTCGGCAGGCCCTGCGAGGCCAGCTTCAGGCGCAGGTCCGGCACTTGCTCGGCCGGCACCAGGATCGCGCTGCCGCCTTCGGAAAATTTGTATTTGACCCCCATCTGGTCGAGCGCCGCGGTGATCGCGCCGCCGTCCTTGTCGCTGTAGTTGGCGTACAGGACGCGGTAGTCGGGCGACTGGTTCCACAGCCAGACCGCCACGATCAGGGCCAGTGCCGCCGCCACGCCGCCGCCGATGAGCACTTTCTTGCCCATGTCGGTCTTCAGGAAGGGTTGCGGCTGTGCTGGGGTGTCGAGCAGTTCGTCGGCGGTCGCGGCCATGGTGGTTGTCCAGGGTGGAAAAAAGGGATCAGGCAGGATTATGAAGCCGTAGGGCAACATTCAAACCCCGGAATAGCGGGTGGTTTCCCCTCTTGCTCACCGCAAATTATTGCTGTCGCGCTGGTAATCTGACAGCCTGACATCGCCCGGCCGCGTTTCGCGCACGGGCACGCAACGGAAAGACAGGAGAACCCATGAGCATAGGCGGAATCGGCGGCATCGACAGCAGCCGCATCGAGGCGATGATGGCCCAGTTGAAGGCGGCCGCCACCAAGCCCGCCGCGCCGAACCTGGCGCCGGGCAGCCTCGGCGGTATCGGCAACCTCGGCAACCTCGGCAAGCTCGGTGACCTGGGCAAGGCGGCCGACGTCGGCGCCAGCGAGGGCGCCTCGAAGGTCAGCTTCTCGGACGCGCTGAAGAACTCGCTCCAGCAGGTCAGCAATTCGCAGAAGCACGCGGAAGAACTGGGCCAGAAATTCGCGATGGGCGACGACAGCGTCAGCCTGTCGGACACGATGATCGCGATGCAGAAGTCGAGCATCGCCTTCCAGGCCACCGTGCAGGTGCGCAACAAGCTGGTGTCGGCCTACCACGAGATCATGAACATGCAGGTCTGATCACCGCAATCAGGATGAGAAACGGGCCGCGTCTCCAGCAGGAGCGCGGCCCGTTTTGTTGTTAATT
>DOUW01000289.1:464-3286 GCA_003520365.1 Massilia sp. | reverse complement strand
CCGGGCGCGGCCAGCGCCGCGCGGTGGGCGGTGCCGATGCGGCGCGCGACCAGGCGGCTGTCCTTCAGTTCGCCCACGCGGAAGGCGACGTCGATGCCGCCGACGACCAGGTCGACGAAGCCGTCGTCGAGCTGCAGGTCGATTTTCAGCTTCGGGTAGCGCGCATAAAATGCGCCGAGCCGCGGCACGATATGCAGGCGGCCGAACGACACCGGCGCCGCCACGCGCAGCACGCCGGCGATCTCGTTCTCGGTACGGTGCAGTTCGGCGCGCGCGTCTTCCAGCGTGTCCAGCACCTGGCGGCAGCGCTCGTAGTAGCGCTTGCCCGCCTCGGTCAGCGCGTGGCTGCGCGTCGAACGCACCAGCAGCTTCGCGCCCAGCATCGTCTCGAGCGCCTGCACCTGCTTGCTGATCGCCGACTGCGTGCTGCGCTCCTCGCGCGCGACGGCGGAGAAGTTGCCGGTCTCGACGACCCGGACGAAGGTTTCCATCAAGCGTAAGCGGTCCATGTCTTTACCTATTCCTGTCAGGAATAAATCTTATCATTCGTGCGGCCTACCCAGCGATGCGGGGAATACTCATACTATCAACTGTAGCGGCCGCCGGCGATTGGATTGAACGACCGGCGGCCCTGATATCGCCAACCTCTTTCACGGACCAGACCATGACTCATAAGCTGTTCGAACCTGCCCGCATCGGCGACATCGAGGTCGCCAACCGTGTCGTGATGGCGCCGCTCACGCGCAGCCGTGCCGACGAAGCCGCCGGCGACATTCCCGGCAGCCCGATGAACATCGAATACTACCGCCAGCGCAGCAACGCCGGCCTGATCATCAGCGAAGGCACCCAGGTTTCGCCGGTCGGAAAAGGCTACATGGCCACCCCCGGCATTTATAGCGACGCCCAGGTCGAAGGCTGGAAGCCGATCACCCAGGCGGTGCACGAGGCCGGCTCGAAGATCGTGGCCCAGATCTGGCACGTCGGCCGCGTCACCCACCCGAACCTGACCGGCGGCGTGCAGCCGGTGGCCCCCTCGGCCGTGACGCCGAAAGTGATCGCCTACACCCGCGCCGGCAAGGTCGAGGCGCTCGAGCCGCGCGCACTGTCGGTCGCCGAGATCAAGGACATCGTCGCGGAATACCGCCGCGGCGCCGCGAATGCGATCCGTGCCGGCTTCGACGGCATCGAGCTGCATGGCGCCAACGGCTACCTGATCGACCAGTTCCTGCGCGACGGCGCCAACAAGCGCAGCGACGAATACGGCGGCTCGATCGAAAACCGCGCCCGCTTCGCCCTGGAAGTGGTGGACGCAGTGGTGGCCGAGATCGGCGCCGGCCGGGTCGGCATCCGCCTGTCGCCGGTGACCCCGGCCAACGACCTGGCCGATAGCAACCCGCAGGCCGTGTTCGGCTACCTGATCGAAGAACTGGACAAGCGCGGCATCGCCTTCATCCATTTCGTCGAAGGCGCGACCGGTGGCCCGCGCGACCTTCCGGGCTTCGACTACGCCTGGGCGCGCAAGGCCTTCAAGGGCACCTATATCGCCAACAACGGTTACACCCGCGAGATGGCGATCGAAGCGGTCGACAGCGGCCGCGCCGACGCGGTGGCGTTCGGACGGGCCTACATCGCCAACCCGGACCTGGTGCAGCGCCTGAAACTGAATGCGCCGCTGAACACGCCGAACCCGCAGACCTTCTACAGCCACGGCGAAGAGGGCTACATCGACTATCCGTCGCTCGACAAGGCGGCGTAAGCGATCATTTCGTCGCCAGCTAAAGGCCAGCCTCCGGGCTGGCCTTTTTCGCTTAATCCTTCCTTTCATATGCGCCTCATTCCGCATGCCTGTGTTCCAATAGTCCGTAGGGTGGGCACGCCGTGCCCACCCTACGGCTGGACATGCGCGCCCCATCCCGTCAGCCTGTGTTCCAATGAAGTGGCGAATATCCGCCCGAGGGGAGCCATCATGACGAACGAATTCAAGGCCGGCGACAAGGTGAGCTGGGAGTCGTCCCAGGGAACGGTGCACGGCACGGTCAAAAAGAAGCTGACCGCGCACACCACCATCAAGGGGCACGAGGTGGCCGCCTCGCCGGAGAACCCGGAATACCTGGTCGTGAGCGACAAGACCGGGGCGGAAGCGGCGCACAAGCCTTCGGCGCTCAGGAGGGCCTAGGCGCTCTGCGGCCATGCTTTAAGATGTGCTTCATCCTGGCGTCGTCCAATGCCGACGCAATCCATACGATGAGGGCTCCCTGATGCGCATCCTGCTGGCCGAAGACGACACCTCGCTGGGCGAAACCATCCGCGACTGGCTGCGCCTGGACGGCAACGCGGTCGACTGGGTCGAGCGCGGCGATACGGCGCGCACGGCCCTGCAAACCCACCATTACGATTGCCTGCTGCTCGACCGCGGCTTGCCGGGCCTGTCCGGCGACGCCTTGCTGGCCGAGCTGCGCGCGGCCGGCAACGCCGTTCCGGTGCTCCTGATCACGGCCTTCAATGCACTCGCCGACCGGGTCGAGGGACTGGACCTGGGCGCCGACGATTACCTGGTCAAGCCCTTCGAGCTGGAAGAGATGTCGGCGCGTATCCGGGCCGCGGTGCGGCGCAGCGCCAACCAGGCCGGCAAGCTGCTGGCCCACGGCGACATCGCGATCGACCCCGAGACGCGCCAGGCCAGCCTGCAGGGTCGGCCGGTGACGCTGACCGCGCGCGAATACCACGTGCTGCATGCGCTCCTGCTGCGCAAGAACGGCATCGTGACCCGCGCCCAGATCGAGGAAAGCCTGTACGGCTGGGGCGACGAGGTCGAAAGCAAT
>DOUW01000289.1:0-301 GCA_003520365.1 Massilia sp. | reverse complement strand
TCGTGCTATGGCTGGCCAGTCTCGGCATCGTCACCGCGATCGCCTGGCAGGAAACCAACGAGGTGTTCGACGACGCGCTGGAAGAAGCCGGCTACATGATCCTGGCCGCCACCACCGACTGGCACGAGCGCGGCCTGCCGGCGCGCCCGGCGTCCGGCAACGCGCACGCGCGCAAGGTCGACATGCAGTACCAGGTCGTCAGCGGTGGCCGCGTGATCCAGCGCACCGGCGCGGCGCCGCTTCACCCCTTCGTGCGCGGTTTCAGCGACGACGACGGCTTTGCCGACCCGCGGGTGGACGG
>DOUW01000291.1 GCA_003520365.1 Massilia sp. | reverse complement strand
CTCGGCTGGCTGCGCACCGCGCCCGGCGCCGGCGCTGCGCTCTGTTCCATTGCCCTGGCCTTCTTCCCGATCCGGCGCCGCGTCGGCGCCTGGATGTTCGGCGGCGTGGCGCTGTTCGGCCTGGCGGTCCTGACGCTCGGATCGACCAGCCACTTCCCGGTGGCGCTGGGCGCCCTGTTCGTCCTCGGCGCCGGCGACATGGTCAGCGTCTACGTGCGCCACCTGCTGGTGCAGTACGAGACGCCGGACGAGATCCGCGGCCGCGTCAGCGCCGTGAACGCGGTCTTCATCGGCGCCTCGAACGAACTGGGCGAATTCGAGTCGGGCATCACCGCCGGCTGGTTCGGCCTGGTGCGCGCGATCCTGCTCGGCGGCGCGGCGACGCTCGCGGTCACTGGCCTCTGGGCCGTGCTGTTCCCGGTGCTGTCGAAGATGGACCGCTTCCCTCATCACGAGAAGGAAGCGCGGGAGGCGTAAGAAGCGTGAGAAAAGCGCGCGCAAGACCTGAGCGACGCCAGCCGGGCGCGCCGAAAATGGCAAAAAGAGTAAGATCGGCTCCAGAACAGATGAATACGGAGCCACTTATGCAAATCAACGTCAACACCGACCGCACCATCGAGAACCACCAGGGCCTGGACGAACACGTCGAGACCGTCCTGCGCGCCGCCATCGGCCGCTTCGAGGACTACCTGACCGGCATCGAAGTTCACCTGACCAATGAAAACCGCGAAAAGCATGCCGACGGCGGCAATGGCTGCACGCTGGAAGCGCGCGTGCGCGGCTACCAGCCGGTCGTCGTGCGCGAGCACGCCGACGACCTGCGCCAGTCGATCAAGAACGCCAGCGCCAAGCTGGCGCGCGCCCTCGACAGCACCCTCGGCCGCCTGCAGGACAAGGATCGCCACGGCCATGCCGCCCCGGCGGTCGACGCGCTGGCCGACAAGCACCTGACCGATTCCTGATCGCCCGTGACAGATGAGGTCCGCCCGCCCGGCTTCCGGGCGGGCGCCGCTTTAACCCTTGCCCTCGACCATACCCCTCACCTCGCGCAGGTAGCGCAATCCGGCCAGTGCCCGGCTGCCATACCAGGACATCATCTCCCCATCGACCAGGAACACCGGGATGCCGACCTGCTTCTCGAGCGCATCCGCGTGCGCCTGCGTGAAGCGGTAGGGTTCGGTCGACAGCAGCACCGCGTCCAGCCCGGACACGAGCGCGTCGGACCAGGAGAAACGCGGATAACGCGCCTCGCCCAGGTCCGGCACCTTCCACCCCAGCTCGCCGAGCATGCGCGCAATATAGGTGTCGCGCGAAACGCTCATCCACGGATCCTGCCAGATGCAGTACAACACCGTGCGTTCCGGGCCACGCCCCTGCGCCTGCAGCGCCGCATGTTCCGCCTCGAAGGCCGCGCACCAGGCCTCGGCCTGCGCGGTGGCGCCGAAGATGCCGCCCATCAGGCGTGCCAGCGCCAGGTTGTCGCGCGGCGCCAGCGGATGGGTGACGACGATGTTCGGCACGAATCGGGCCAGTTCCTCGACGGTCGGCTTTTCGTTTTCGTCGATATTCACCACCAGGTGGGTCGGCGCCAGCTTGCGGATCTTCTCGACGTTCACGTCCTTGGTGCCGCCCACCTTCGGGATGGCCTGCACGATCTGCGCAGGGTGGATGCAGAAACCGGTGCGGCCGACGACTTGCCCGGCCAGGCCCAGGTCGCACAGCAGTTCGGTGATCGAAGGGACGAGCGAAACGATGCGCGCACCGGGCGCGGGAACATGGGCAACGCCGAGCGCGTCGACGAGATGGGTGTGGGATGGATGCATGGCCGCTATTGGAACACCGATGTTTCCGAAACACCAGTCAGACTAGCCACAATCATGGTTTATCATGCAATGTGTATGTCTTAGCCACCACGCGGAGGAGTTCGTCTTGGAACACATCGGTAACTTTGCACAGTCGGGCTACCAGGTCGAGGACCTGCAATTGTTTCGTGGCGCCGACGTGGCCGCCGCGGCGAGCGCGCTCGCCGATTGCGAGGTGGTGCGGGTGAGCGCGGGCGAACCGATCGAGGACACGGTCCGTGCGCGCCTGTACATCGTGCTCTCGGGCATGCTGGAAGTCGAGACCGACGGCCATGCCGGCGCGTCGGACGGCAGCGTCAACCGCATCCTGGCCGGCGAAAGCGTGGGCGAGCAATCGGTGCTGGACGACGCCGTCAACCTCGATGCCGTGCGCGCGGTCGAGGACAGCCACTTGCTGGTGATCGAATCGGACCTGGCCTGGGAACTGATCGACCACTCGAACGCGGTGGCGCGCAACCTGCTGCGCCTGCTGTCCTTCCGCATCCGCGCCGCCAATGCCCTGCTGCGCCGGCGCCAGAAGCTCGGTGAGTTCTACCGCCAATTGTCGCTGAACGACACCCTCACCGGCCTGTACAACCGCACCTGGCTGGCCGACATGCTGCCGAAGCTGGTGGCGCGGGCGCGCACCCAGGGCAGCCCGCTGGCCCTGCTCATGATCGACCTCGACAACTTCAAGAAGTTCAACGACACCCACGGCCACCTGGTCGGCGATGCCGCCCTGTGTGCGGCGGCGAACGTCATCCGCGATGGCCTGCGCCCGTCGGACTTTGCGGTGCGCTATGGCGGCGAGGAACTGCTGGCGGTGCTGCCCGACACCAGCGGCGAGCTGGCGCGGATGGTGGCCGACCGCCTGTGCCAGCAGATGCGCGAGGTCGTGCTGTTCCCCGACATGCGCGTGCCGATGCCGCACCTGACGGCCTGCTTCGGCGTCGCCATGCTCGACCCGAACGGCGACGAGACCGCCCTGATCGAAGCCGCGGACGCCGCCCTCTACCGCGCCAAGGAAGCCGGACGCAATTGCGTGAGCCTGTGAGCCGGGCGGTTGACGGATCGGGGCGGCGCCCCGACAATCCGTGCGGACCCTGACACACGGACTTCGATGAGCACCCACACCTTCCTCTGGCACGACTACGAAACCTTCGGCGCCCAGCCGCGCCGCGACCGCCCGGCGCAGTTCGCGGCGATCCGCACCGATGCCGAACTGAACGAGATCGGCGAGCCGGTCATGCTCTACTGCCAGCCGGCGCACGATTACCTGCCCGATCCGCAGTCCTGCCTGATTACCGGCATCACGCCGCAGCAATGCCTGGAACGGGGCGTGCCCGAGCACGAATTCGCGCGCCAGGTCGAAGCCTCCTTCAGCGAACCCGGCACCATCGGCGTCGGCTACAACACGATCCGCTTCGACGACGAAGTGACGCGCTTCCTGTTCTGGCGCAACCTGATCGATCCGTATGCGCGCGAGTGGCAGAACAATTGCGGGCGCTGGGACCTGCTGGACGTGGTGCGCATGGCCTATGCGCTGCGTCCCGACGGCATCGCGTGGCCGCGCCATCCGGACGGCCGGCCGAGCTTCCGCCTCGAAGACCTGAGCGCCGCCAACGGCCTGGCGCACGAATCGGCGCACGACGCACTGTCGGACGTGCGCGCCACCATCGCCCTGGCGCGCCTGATCCGCAGCAAGCAACCCAAGCTGTTCGATTTCTGCCTGGAACTGCGGCGCAAGGACCGTGTCGCCGAAGAGATGGGCCTGCACCTCGACCCCTCGCTGCGCCAGCCTTTCCTGCACGTGTCGGGCATGTTCCCGGCCGAACAGGGCTGCCTGGCCCTGGTGTGGCCGCTGGCCCAGCATCCGACCAACAAGAACGAGATCCTGGTCTGGGATTGCCGCCACGATCCGTCCGAACTGTTCGGGCTCGACGTCGAGACGATCCGCCTGCGCATGTTCACGCGCAGCAGCGAGCTGCCCGAAGGCGTCACGCGGCTGCCGATCAAAAGCGTGCACCTGAACAAGTCGCCGATGCTGGTCGGCAACCTGAAGACCCTGAGCGTGACGATGGCCGAGCGCTGGGGCATGGATCTCGCGCAGCAGCGCAGCCACGCCCAGCTGGCCCAGGGCGGTCCGAGCATGGCCGCGACCTGGGCCCAGGTGTTCCAGAAGCCGGCGGCGAGCAGCGACACCGAGGTCGACGTCGACGAGGACCTGTACGGCGGCTTCGTCAGCAATGGCGACCGGCGCAAGCTGGAGTCGCTGCGCGGCGAATCGCCCGAGCGCCTGGCGGGCATGCGCCCCTCCTTCGAGGACGAGCGCCTGGCCGACCTCCTGTTCCGCTACCGCGCCCGCAACTTCCCGCACACCCTGAGCGAGGCGGACATGCAGCGCTGGGAAGAACACCGCGCGGCGCGGCTCTACGATGGCGCCGGCAACGCGCGCACGGTGGACCAGCTGTTCGGCGAGATCGATGCGCTGTCGGAGACGGCGGACGAGCGCGCGCAGGAAATCCTGGGGGCGCTGTATGACTACGTGGAGATGATTGCGCCGGAGCGGTATTGAGCTCAGTGCGTGCGGTGTGCGGGCGGCGTGGGGCTGTTGCCTGTTCGGCTAGTGGTTCGCATGATCCGCGTGGGCACAGGTGCCCACCCTACGGGAGGCGTTCCAGGCGAGTTCATACGAAACCCTGGTAGAGCTCGCCAATAGCGTCTCCCGTAGGGTGGGCTCTCGAGCCCACGCGGATTCAAAAGACCGCTAACGGCCCACGCAACAGCGCCACATGCTTCGAGACGGGAAACCAATCACCCCCGATACCGATTGATCTCGTCCCGCGTTTCCTGCGCCACGCGCCGCGCCGCCGCCGCGAAATCCTCGCCCTCCTGCGGCGCCGCGTACAGGATCGCGCGCGACGAATTGATCATCATCCCGGCCCCGTTCGCGGTCCGGCCCGAACGCACGGTCGCGGCCACGTCCCCGCCCTGGGCGCCGATGCCCGGCACCAGCAATGGCATGTCGCCGACCAGCGCGCGCACCTGGGCCAGCTCTTCCGGGAAGGTCGCGCCCACCACCAGCGCGCATTGGCCGTTGCGGTTCCACTTCTCCGCCACCAGGCGCGCCACGTGCTGGTACAGCGGCTGGCCGCCGACGTCGAGGAACTGCAGGTCCGAGCCGCCCGCGTTCGAGGTGCGGCACAGCACGATCACGCCGCGGTCGGCCCACTCCATGTAGGGCTCGACCGAATCGAAGCCCATGTAGGGATTGACCGTCACCGCGTCCGCGCCGTAGCGGTCGAACGCCTCGCGCGCGTACTGGCGGGCGGTGGCGCCGATGTCGCCGCGCTTGGCGTCGAGGATCAGCGGGATGTGCGGATAGGTCTCGCGCAGGTAGCGGCAGATCTCTTCGAGCTGGTCTTCCGCGCCGAGCGCGGCGAAGTAGGCGATCTGGGGCTTGAAGGCGCATGCCAAATCGGCGGTAGCGTCGATGATCGCCTTGCAGAAGCGGACAATGCCGTCCGGCGTATCCTTCAGGTGCGCGGGAAAGCGCGCCAGGTCGGGGTCCAGCCCCACGCACAGCAGCGAATCGTTGCGGGTCCAGGCTGCGGTTAGCTTATTGATGAAATTCACGTCGGGCCCCTTGTAACAGTGTCATTGCAAACCCAATATTGTACCCGTCGGCCGCACCGCAGTCGCCTCCGGGCACGGCCGTGCGACTGGCAAATATGGTCTTGGGGTATATTTTATTCATTCGACAACTCGTATGGACAAGAACATGATGACGTCTTCCCTCTTCTCGCGCTGGGCCCGCATCCTGGCCGGCGCCCTGCTGGCCGGTTCGCTGCTCTCGGGCTGCGGCTACAACGAATTCCAGACCAAGGACGAGGCCACCAAGGCGGCCTGGGGCGAAGTCGTCAACCAGTACCAGCGCCGCGCCGACCTGATCCCGAACCTGGTGAACACGGTCAAGGGCTATGCCTCGCACGAACGCGAGACCCTGGAAGCGGTCACGCGCGCGCGCGCCGCCGCGACCAGCTTCCAGATCACGCCGGAAGTGCTGAACAATCCGGAAGCCTTCCAGAAATTCCAGCAGGTGCAGGGCGAACTGTCGGGCGCGCTGTCGCGCCTGATGGCCGTGTCCGAGAAATACCCCGACCTGAAGGCCGATACCAGCTTCCGCGACCTGCAGTCGCAGCTGGAAGGCACCGAGAACCGCATCACGGTGGCGCGTCAGCGCTACATCGCCTCGGTCCAGGACTACAACGTCACCGTGCGCAAGTTCCCGACCAACCTGACGGCCATGATGTTCGGCTACGAAGCCAAGCCTTCGTTCACGGTCGAGAACGAAAAAGCGATCTCGACCGCGCCGACGGTCGACTTCGGCAAATAAGGCCGGCACGCGATGACGATCCTGCGCACGCTGTGGTTGTATGTGCTGGCCACTACGCTGGCCTGCATGCTGGCCGGACCGGCCCAGGCGCAGCTGAAGGAAGTGCCGCCCCTGGCCGGCCATGTGACCGACGAAGCCGGCATGCTCGACGCCAGCCAGCACCAGCGCCTGGAGGCGGTACTTGCCGATTACGAGGCGAAAACCGGCAGCCAGATCGCCGTATTGCTGGTGAAGTCGACCGAGCCGGAAGCGATCGAGCAGTTCGGCATTCGCGTGGCGGACGCCTGGAAGCTGGGCCGCAAGGGCGTGGACGACGGCGTGCTGCTGCTGGTCGCGCGCGACAATCCGAGCTCGCTGCGGCGCCTGCGCATCGAGGCCGGACGCGGCGTGCAGGGCGTGCTGACCGACGCCCAGAGCAAGCGCATCCTGCAGGACACGATCGCGCCGCATTTTCGGCAAAACCATTACTACGAGGGCCTGGTCGCAGGCGTGGGCGCCATTGCCACGCTGCTGAACCGGGAGCGATTTCCCGCGCCGGCCCAGCAGGTAGCGCCGGCGGGGAACAACGACGATGGAGGCGGGGTCGGTATGTTCGGTATCCTGATGTTGGTATTCGGCTTCATGCTGGTGCGCTCGATGTTCCGCCCGCGCCGCACGCGCCTGTCGCGCGGCGGCTGGAGCAGCGGCGCCACCGGTTTCATCCTCGGCAATATCATCGGCAACATGGGCCGGGGC
>DOUW01000290.1 GCA_003520365.1 Massilia sp. | reverse complement strand
GCACGGCGGTCCGGGCCGCGCCGGCGGCGGCGAAGAGCTGGGCGGCATCCGCGCCGTCAAGCACTTCCTGCAGCGCGCGGCGGTGCAGGGCTCGCCGACCATGCTGACCGCCGTCACCGGCGAATACGTGCGCGGTGGCGCGGTGAAGGAAAGCGAGATCCACCCGTTCCGCCGCTGGTTCGAAGACCTGGAGATCGGCCATTCTCTCTTGACGCACCGCCGTACCGTGAGCGAAGCCGACATCGTCAACTTCGGCGGCATCTCGGGCGACTACTTCTACATGCACTTCGACGAGATCGCGGCCAAGGATACCCAGTTCGGCAAGCGCATCGCCCACGGCTACTTCGTGCTGTCGGCCGCGGCGGGGCTGTTCGTCTCGCCTGCGCCGGGCCCGGTGCTGGCCAACTACGGCCTGGACAACCTGCGTTTTGTTGCGCCGGTGGCGATCGGCGACACCATCCGCGCACGCCTCACCTGCAAGCGCAAGGTCGACCGGAATCGCACCGACGAGCAGGGCCGTGGCCAGGGTGTGGTGGCCTGGGACGTGCAGGTCACCAACCAGAACGACGAACTGGTGGCAAGTTACGATATCCTGACGCTGGTGCAGAAGCGCGGCTGACGGGAGCCACCTACCGGTCACAGCCGCGGCCCACTCAATCCACAAGGAGCAAGCATGTCGCGGCTAGACCTGAGCGTTATCCCGGTGCTGACCGGCACCAAGTATCCCGATCCCTTCGCCGAGATCGTCAATGGCCGCAGCCGCCAGGCGCTGGGCGAGGCCGGCGGCCTGACCCAGTTCGGCGTCAACCTGGTCGAGCTGAAACCCGGCGCGGCTTCCTCGCAGCGCCACTGGCATAGCCATGAAGACGAATTCGTGATGGTGGTGTCTGGGGAACTGACCCTGGTCACCGACGAGGGCGACACCCTGATGCGCGCCGGCGACTGCGCGGCTTTCCCGGCGGGCAAGCCGAACGGCCACCACCTGGTCAACCGCAGCTGGGGCAATGCGCTGTTCCTGGCGGTCGGGCCGAACATCCCGGCCGACCGCGCCACCTATCCGGACATCGACCTGGTGTACGACGGCGCGACCGACAGCTACACGCACAAGGATGGGACGCCGTATCCGAAGCGCGATGGGGCGGCGCAGTCCATGGGCACCGTGGCGCCGGCGCCGCCGCTGGAGGAGCACACGCTCGAGCCGCGTACCTATCGGCACGAATAAGGCCGTGCCGCAGCCCGATGCCCGATCGAGGCATCGTCGTGCATCGGGTTTAGACTGACTTCTGGCAGAGAAGCGGCTGTCTATCTGACTGTGACATCAGTATCCGCATCCGGCACGATGCTTGTCGCATCGCTGACAATGCCTCTGCATGTGCCGGGAACCGTGGCGACGCGATGAAGTTTTCGAGCGAGTGCGATCACGGTGGCCAGGCTTACGCCTGAAGTGTCCTTCCCGGGTACGATCGTCCATATCTCCCCTGTATCCGAAGAACGCGAGAGATGCAGACCAAGCACATCGCCGGAACGCCTCGTGCACCCGGCAATGTGCTCGACGCTGGCATCCGACGCCCGGGTCGTCAGTACGGCGCCTGGCTTGGCAACCTGGTCCAGCCGGCGAAACAGCTTCTCCTTGCCGGCCCTGTCGGTACACGCTGCGTCGATAATCAGGTCACAGTCTTTCAAGTGATGAAAATTGACCGTGCCTGCCAGCAGCGCCATGCGTCTGTCGTGCTCGTCCGGCCCAAGCTCGCCTTGCGCGACCGCAGTCCGGTAAGCCGACCGGGCACTCTCGATCAGCTTGTCGAGCGACGCGCGCTCGGGTTCGAAGAGCGTCACCGGGACGTCGGCGTCCAGCAGGCTCACAGCGATGTCCAGGCCCATGGCGTTGGCGCCGATGATGCCAACCCGTCCGACCGTTCGAGCGCCGGCAAGCGCAAGCGTGCCGCGGGCCTCGTTTTGCATACTATTCATGTGGCTTCCTCGACAGGGATAATGCGATGCCCGATGTGCAACCGAGCCGATCACGCGGCGCAGGCTCGCCGTGGCGAGCCTGCGCGTGCGAATTTCCTCAGAACTGGTTCATGGTGTTGAGTTTGCCGGAAGCCTTCAGCGCTGCTTCGCCGCTGAAGTATTCCTTGTGATCGTCGCCCAGGTCGGAACCCGACATATTCTGGTGCTTGACGCAGGCGATACCCTGGCGGATCTCCTTGCGCTGCACGCCGGCCACATAACCCAGCATGCCCTGCTCGCCGAAGTATTCCTTGGCCAGGTTATCCGTCGACAGCGCGGCGGTGTGGTAGGTGGGCAGCGTGATCAGGTGATGGAAGATACCGGCTTCGCGCGCCGCGTCGGCCTGGAAGGTGCGGATGCGTTCGTCGGCTTCGCGCGCCAGTTCCGAGTCGTCGTATTCGGCGCTCATCAGCTGCGAGCGCTCGTAGCGCGACACATCGGCACCCTCGGCCTTCATGCTGTCGAAGACCTGCTGGCGGAAGTTCAGGGTCCAGTTGAACGACGGGCTGTTGTTGTAGACCAGCTTGGCGTCGGGGACGACCTCGCGGATGGCGTCGACCATGCCGGCGATCTGCGCGATGTGCGGCTTCTCGGTCTCGATCCAGAGGAGGTCGGCGCCGTTCTGCAGCGAGNNCCACAGCAGGTCGGCGCCGTTCTGGAGCGACGTGATGCAGTCGAGTACGCAGCGCGCCTCGCCGGTGCCTTCGCGGAACTGGAACAGGTTGCTGGGCAGGCGCTTCGGACGCAGCAGCTTGCCGTCGCGCTTGATGAGCACGTCGCCATTCGTCATCGCATCGAGCGAAACCTCTTCCACGTCCAGGAAGCTGTTGTACTGGTCGCCCAGGTCGCCCGGCTCGCGGGTGTAGGCGATCTGCTTGGTCAGGCCCGCGCCCAGCGAATCGGTACGCGCCACGATGAGGCCATCGTCCACGCCCAGTTCGAGGAAGGCGTAGCGCACGGCACGGATCTTGGCCAGGAAGTCTTCGTGCGGCACGGTGACCTTGCCGTCCTGGTGCCCGCATTGCTTCTCGTCCGACACCTGGTTTTCGATCTGGATGCAGCAGGCGCCCGCTTCGATCATCTGCTTGGCCAGCAGATAGGTGGCCTCGGCATTGCCGAAACCGGCATCGATGTCGGCGATGATCGGCACGACGTGGGTGACGAAATTGTCGATCTTGTCCTGGATCGCGGCGCGCGCTGCGCCTTCCGCGGCGTCGAGCTGGCGGAACAGGCCGCCGAGTTCGCGCGCATCGGCCTGGCGCAGGAAGGTGTACAGCTCGCGGATCAAAGCGGGCACCGCGGTCTTTTCATGCATCGACTGGTCGGGGAGTGGGCCGAATTCCGAGCGCAGCGCGGCAATCATCCAGCCCGACAGGTAGAGGTAACGGCGCTCGGTATTGTTGAAGTGCTTTTTAATGGAGATCATCTTCTGCTGGCCGATGAAGCCATGCCAGCATCCCAGCGACTGGGTGTATTGGGACGGGTCGGCGTCGTAGTTCGCCATGTCGCGGCGCATGATCCCGGCGGTGTAGCGGGCGATGTCGAGGCCGGTCTGGAAACGGTTCTGCGCACGCATGCGGGCTGCGGACTCGGGGTTGATCGCATGCCAGCCATTGCCCTGCTGTTGCTTGAGACTGGTGATGGCCTGGATATCGTTCTGGTACTGGGACATGATGAACTCCATAAGAAAGAATCGAAATCTCCTGCGTTCGCCGCCAGCGGTGGTGCGCAGCGAATCGTGATCGGATGAGTTCATCATAGCCCCAATTCGGCGGCCTATCTTCTATCTTATATAAGAGTTGGTGAGTTATTTTTCCCTTAAAATTCAATGGCCTGAATATTCTGTTTCATGATGCGCAACGTTATCTTGTAAAACGAAATTTTATGGCAGGGTTGATTCGCAGCAAACTCCACGATGTGAAACGGAGTTTGGCCGTGTGAAAAATGACAGGCGTTCTTAAGAATGCTTGACGCCACGACGGGAAATCACAGCGCGTTCTTCTGCCCGTGGAGAAACGCTGCGATCGCCCTGACCAGCGCTTCCGGCTGCTCCAGCGGCAGCATGTGGCCGGACTGTTCGATGACGTCGAGACGTGCGCCGGGAATGGCTTCGGCCAGCTCGCGGGTTTCCCGTGCACTGCGCAGCGGATCCTGCGCCGCCCCGATCACCAGCGTCGGACAGGTCAACGATGCCGCAGCAATCCCATCCCGCTGCAGCCCCGACTGCAGCACCAGCGCCTCGTAACCGAGCCGCCGCCCCATCTCCCTGATCCGCGTCACCAGCTCCCTGTCGCCGCGCCGGTCTGGATGCAGCGACTGCGCAATCGCGCCCATGCTCAGGCCGCGGAAAGTCGAAGGATCGAGCGCCCTGATCGCATCCTGCTTGGCCTTGGTTCGCTCCGCGCTGTCGACCTCGAGCGAACTGGCCACCAGCACCAGCGCCGCCACCCGCTCCGGATACAACTCGGCCACCTTGCGGGCGATATACCCGCCCAGGGAAAAACCGACCAGCACGAAACGCTCCGGCGCGGCCTGCGCCACGCTGTGTGCGATCGCTTCCGTCGTCGCCCCCGGACTCAAGGGCAGGCGGTGCACGGGCGCCTCCCACTGCAACAGCGGCACGACCTCATCCCACAAGGACTCGTCCAGCATATAACCCGGCAACAGGACCAGGGGACAGTTTGTGGCGGAAATGCGCATCGCCTTGTTCAGCCGCGCTTGCGCAGCACGCGCAGGCCGTCCGGGCCGGCCTCGGCGCGCAGGTCGGCGTAGTCGAGCACGGCGGGCACGGTGATCTCCAGCGGATGCGTGTGGGTGACGGTGACGACGATGCTGTCCATGCCGGCGCTGGCGGCCGACTTCAGGCCGGTCAGGGTGTCCTCGAACACCAGGCAATCGGCCGGCGCCACATCGAGCTTGCGCGCGCCCAGCAAGAAGGGATCGGGCGCCGGCTTGCCGTGCTCGACATCCTCGGCCGCCACCAGCAGCCGGTGCGAC
>DOUW01000136.1 GCA_003520365.1 Massilia sp. | reverse complement strand
CACCAGGAGGGCCTGCGACTGGCCGACCTGGGCGCTGGCCGCCTCGGCCTGGGCGCGCACTTGCGCCACCTGGGCTTCGGCCTGGATCACCTGCTGCTTCGCGCTGGCGATTTGCGCCTCGATCTGCTCGACGCGCACGTGCTGGTCGGCGGGGTCGAGCTCGGCGATCGGGTCGCCGGCCTTGACGTGCTGGTTGTCTTCGACCAGCACGCGGGTGACGACGCCGGCGATGCGCGAGGACACCGGGTGCACGTGACCGGCGACGTAGGCATTCTCGGTCTCGACGAAGTTATGGCTGCGGTACCACATGCGGCCGCCGGCGACGATCGCGGCCAGCGCGATCAGCCCGACCACGGTCAACACGCGCTTGTTGGGCGGCGTCTTGCCGGCGGCGGCGGGTGCGGCAGCAGATGCGGCGGGTGGAACGGCGCCGAGCGGCTTGTGCTCGACCGAAGTCTGCGGTTGGGACATGAAGGCAACTCCGAAAAAGGAATAAGGGTTGTCCTACATTATTCGGCATACGCCCCAGTTCGTCAAGAAATGAAACGGTTGCATTTCATTTCCGCGTGCTTTACAGTGATGCCATGAGCAAACCATCGCAAGCAAGCGTTTCCACCGGCGTCCGCAGTGCCGGACGGCCGAAGGCAAGCGACGTCGAAGCCCGCACCCAGGACCTGATCGACGCCGCCGCCGCCCTGTTCCTGGCCAACGGCTATACCCGCACCAGCCTCGAAGCCATTGCCCGCGCCGCGCGCGTTGCGGTGCGCACCATCTACGTCAAGTTCGGCGGCAAGGCCGGCCTGCTCAATGCGGTGCTGCTCTCGCGCCGCGACCAGTTCTTCCGCATGCGCGACATGGACAAGGACCTGCGCCCGCTGCGCGACGTGGTCGGCGATTTCGCCCACCAGTTCTACGACCTGCTGTGCACGGAGCAATTGATTGCGATGCAGCGCGTGGTGATCGCCGAGGCGCCCAGCAACCCCGAGCTGGCCGAGACCTTCTACAGCGCCGGTCCGCGCCTGACGCGCGACATGCTCGACCGCTTCTTTAGCCGACCGGACGTGCGCGCCCAGTTGCGCACCGACCTGCCCTTCGGCCAGTTGCCGGCCCTCCTCACCAGCACCATCGCCGGCGACAGCGTGCAGCGTTTCGTGTTTCCGAACGCCCAGCCGCCGCGCGAAGAGGCGCATCGCCTGCTCGACGAGCGGCTGGAATTGTTCTTCCGCGCAGTATTAAGATAAGAGTTCTGCGTAGGATATTGCTTAGGGATACTGCTGAGCAAATGTGCGTCAACGCACCGACCTGGTGCGCCCGCTGTGCGAACCTGACTGCCTTATCAAGGAGGATGTCATGGATCTCAACAAGAACATCACAGCGTTGAATCGCGGGGAGGCGGCATGAGCAAGTCCTCCCGTTACGAATGGCGCGACCAGCAGGCCGCGCTGCACGAGCGCATGAAAGGCTTCCTGCAAAACCCCGGCAACGAACAGCTGGAAGCGGTCGTCGCCGAGATGCGTGCCTATGCCGATGCCGCCAAGTCCGGTCATATCGACATTCCGAAGACCTGGACTGCGTACTGAGCTGATCCGAGCAGTGTGATGACGCGATGCCGCCCGGCGTGAGCCCGGCGGCATTTTTCTTGGGCTGAGCACGGCCACGGCACGCTTAAACGAACAGGTGCTCGTACTGCGCCTGGTAATACCACTCGACCAGATGGTCGGGCCGGATCGGCTTACTGATGAAAAACCCCTGCCCCAGGTCGCAGCCGATGTTGGCCAGCATCTTGATGCCGGCCTGGGACTCGATGCCCTCGGCGATGACGGTCATGCCCAGCTTCTTGCCGAGCGCGATGACCGTTTCCGCGATCGCCAGGGAGCGCGCATCGGTGTCGATGTTCAGGATGAAGGACTTGTCGATCTTTAGTTTGTTGATCGGGAACTGGGACAGGTAGCTCAGGCTGGAGTAGCCGGTGCCGAAGTCGTCGGGCGCGATGCTGACCCCATCGTGCTTCAGGCGCGCCAGCATGTCGGCGGCCTCTTCCACGTCGCTCATGATGGCGCTCTCGGTGACCTCGAACTCGATCCAGGACGGATTGACGCCGCTATGCTGGATGATGCGCGCGGCCCGCTCGCTGAAGTCCTTTTCCCGGAACTGCACCGCCGAGACGTTTACCGCCATGCGCAGCGGCGGCAGGCCCAGGTTGCGCCACTTCTCATGCTGCAGGCAGGCCTGCTGCAGCACCCATTCCCCCAGCGGCTTGATCAGGCCGATGCGCTCGGCCGCGGCGATGAAGCGTTCCTGCGCCATGTTCGACGCATCCATGCCGCGCCAGCGCAGCAGCGCCTCCACGCCCACGAACTTCCTGCTGCGCAGGTCGATGAAAGGCTGGTACACCAGGTCGAAATCGCTGTCCGTGATGCTGTGGCGCAGCCGCTGCTCGAGGTCGAAGGTCTGCCTGGCGTGCAGGTAGATTTCCTGCGTGAAGAACTGGCAGGTATTGCGCCCGGCGTTCTTGGCGTGGTACATCGCCGCATCGGCGTGGCGGATCAGGGTATCGAGATCGTCGCCGTCGTTCGGATAGACGCTGATGCCGATGCTGGGCGAGGTCCGCAGTTCCAGCGCGTCGATGCGATAGGGTTCGCTCAGGGTATGCAGGAACCCGGATGCCATGCGCAGGACGGCATCGTCGGCACGGATGTCGGACAGCACGGCCACGAACTCGTCGCCGCCGAGCCGGCCGACCAGGTCGTTGCCGCGCAACCCGGATTTCAGGCGCTGCGCCACCTGTTGCAGCATCTTGTCGCCGACCGTGTGGCCATAGGTATCGTTGATCGGCTTGAAGCGGTCGAGGTCGAAGAACAGGATCGCGATGCTGTCGCCATGGCGCCTGGCCGAGGCCAGCAGGTGCGCGCCGAGCTCGTAGACCAGGGCGCGGTTCGGCAGGCCGGTGAGCGGATCGTGGCGCGCCGCGTGCAGGATTTTTCTTTCCGCTTCGCGGCGCTCGCTGATGTCGGCGATATAGCTGACTACCAGGCGGCCGGACGGTACGTCGGCGACCGCCAGGCTGGCTTCGGCCGGGAACAGGCTGCCGTCCTTGCGCCTGCACTGCAGTTCCTGGAGCTCGCTGACGGATCCCAGGGTATCGGCGTTGAAGAGATTGTTCAGGCCCTCGCCCCTGAGCTGGCGCAGGCCATTGACCACCAATACCTCGAACGACTGGCCGATCAGCTCGCCCGGCCTGTAGTCGAACACGCGCGCCACGGATTCGCTCGCGAAGCGGATCTTGCCGTCGCTGCCGATGCCGAGGACGGCGGTCGGCGACGCGCCCAGCAAGGCGCCGAGGGTATGTTCCCGCTCCTGCGCGCTGAGCAGGAAGGCATGGGCCCGCCCTTCGGCACGCTCGAGTACGGCGGCCATGGCGCAGATGAACAGGCAGACCGTGATGAACACGACCATCGCGCCCATGTCCTGCGGCCGGCTGATGTAAAAGGTGAATTCAGGCACCACCAGCAGCAGCGCCAGCAGCAGCGACACGCTTGACGCAAACAGCGCCGGCCGCCACCCGCCCAGGATGGCGCTGGCCATGACGGGAATGTAGAACAGGCCGAACGGCGTGCGCTGCCCAAGGTAGCGGCGGCCCTGGTATTGCAGGAAGGCGCAGGCGAGCACGAGCACGAAGGTGACGGCAAACGGATGCCTGGTCCTGATGCCGGGTCCCGGGAATACTTTGCTGAAAAACATGCCGCCGCTCCTGGCGCGAATCCTTGCCCGGCGCGAAAAGGGTGCGGCAGGCGAAGGACGACGGCACCAGCTTACGCCGCTGGCATCGATATGTCAGGCAAGCGTGTACGCAGCAGGGACTTAGCGGCTTGGGCGGTTTCCACCCAGCAGGAACACCAGCGGCGCCTCCAGCCGCGCCGCCCACGCCTTCTCGTTGTGGTCGTCTTCCGGGAACACCTTGCTGAGGTAATTCGTCTCGTTATAACCACGGTCGCGCGCGATCTGGTCGACGAACACCTGGTAGGGCCCGTACAGCGCGTCGAGGCCGACGCCGCCGTGGTTCTGGTACAGCTTGTGCCCCTGCGGCGCCGGCAGCTTGCGGTTCAGGTAGTTGAAGGCCGCCAGCGGCAGCGCGGCGTTCGGCTTGCCGATGCCGGGCCAGTGGGTCGACAGGCCGGCCGCGCCGCCGAAGACCTGCGGATACTCGCTCATCGCGTAGACCGAGATCAGGCCGCCCATGCTCGAGCCCATGACGAAGGTGCCGGCGGCATCCCGGCGCGTGGCGTAGTTCGCGTCGATGAAGGGTTTCAGTTCCTGCACCAGGAAGCGCAGGTAGTCGTCCGCCTTCGGCGCGCTCTTCAGGCCTTCGCGCTGGAAGACCGCGCGCGCCTCGAGCGCCATCTCGTCCAGGAACTTCTGCGGGAAATATTCGAAGTAACGGTTCTGCTCGATTTTGAAGACGCCGACGACGATGGTGTCGTCCACCTTCCCTTCGCGCATCAGGCGCGCCAGCGTGTCCTGCACGCCCCACGCCGTCCCGTTCCAGGTGGTCCTGGCATCGAACAGCATCTGGCCGTCGTGCATGTAGAGCACCTGGAAGCGCTTGCCGGCGCGCGCCTTGTCGGCATAGCCGTCCGGCAGCCAGACTTCCACCGGGCGCGGCGCGATGAACTTCGAGGGCGGCAGCGCCAGGCGCTCGAGCTTGCCGACGGCGACCTGCGCCAGCGCCGGGGCGGCGGCCGGCGGCGCGGCCTGCGCCGGAAGGGC
>DOUW01000140.1:416-8445 GCA_003520365.1 Massilia sp. | reverse complement strand
TGGCGCCGGCCTTGCCGCCGAGCGTGCCCGAGCCGTTCATCGAGCCATTGCTGCGGCGCAGCCACCAGCCCAGCGCGGCCACCGCCACCCCGAACACGACAAACCACAGCAGGTCCCAGAACAGCACGTTGTCGCTGTCGAGGCGGATGCGGTGGATGCCGAGTATCCAGTGCGAGAGCACGCCGTCGATCATGTGCCAGGCGCCGAAACCGATCGCCGCGTTCGCCAGCAGCAGCCGGTCGCCGCCCGGGGCGCCGAAGCTGTGCCGACCCTTCCAAAGTTTCCACAGTCCGGCGAACGCGATCACGTACATCAATAAATGGAACAGGCCGTCGGCCATGATCTGCACCCGGATGTCCTGGAAGGGCGGGCGCGTGACCAGCGACAGCAGGTGATGCCACTGCAGGATCTGGTGCAGCAGGATGCCGTCGAAAAAGCCGCCGAGCGCGAAGCCGAGCAGGAAGCCGGCCCAGCCGAGGGCACGTAGAGCGGGAATGGCGTGGGCGTCGGACTGGCGGACGGTCATGGCGGCTCCTGTCGAATAAACCTGGAAATACAGGCGGATGCCACATGCTAGCGCGTTCGCGCGGCCGGGTGCGCAGGCCTGGAGACAGCCCTCCGGATCGCTAAACCGGTAGCGCAGCGTAAAATACTGGTGCATAATGTGAAACGCGCGTCTTATGTCTTATAGAAGACTTGGGGCGCGGCCGGGAGAATGCCAAGCGCGCCGAGCGGCCGGGAACACCTCTTCGCGCTCTGTCCATCGCGTTCTGGGCGGAGTAGTATCGGAGTAGTATGATCCAGCGAGCGCGCCGCATACCGTGCGGGCGCGGGCAGGCGTTACTTATCAAGTTTTACACATCGCGAGATCTTCGCGATAACCGAGGAAATAGTGCATGAGCAGTGATCCGACCATCATCTACACCCTGACCGACGAGGCGCCGCTGCTGGCGACCCACGCCTTCCTGCCTGTCGTCAGCACCTTCACCAAGGCTGCGGGTATCCGCGTCGAGCAGGCCGATATCTCGGTCGCCGCACGTATCCTGGCCCAGTTCCCGGAACGCCTGACCCCGGAACAGCGCGTCCCCGACGTCCTGAGCGAGCTGGGCAAGAAGACCCTGGAGCCGGACGCGAACATCATCAAGCTGCCGAACATCTCCGCATCGGTCGGCCAGCTGGTGGCCGCGATCAAGGAACTGCAGGGCAAGGGCTACGACCTGCCGGACTACCCGGCCGATCCGAAGACCGACGAGGAAAAGGCGATCAAGGCCAAGTATGCCAAGTGCATCGGCTCGTCCGTAAATCCCGTCCTGCGCGAAGGTAACTCGGACCGCCGCGCACCGAAGGCGGTCAAGGAATACGCCCGCAAGAACCCGCACTCGATGGGCGAATGGTCGCCGGCCTCGCGCACCCACGTGTCGCACATGACCCACGGCGACTTCTACCACGGCGAAAAGTCGATGACCCTCGACCGCGCCCGTGAAGTCAAGATGGAACTGGTCACCAAGAGCGGCCAGACCATCGTCCTGAAACCGAAGGTCGCGCTGCAGGACGGCGAGATCATCGACTCGATGTTCATGAGCCGCAAGGCCCTGCTCGAGTTCTACGAAAAGCAGATCGAAGACGCGAAGAACACCGGCGTGCTGTTCTCGCTGCACGTGAAGGCGACGATGATGAAGGTCTCGCATCCGATCGTCTTCGGCCACTGCGTGCGCATGTTCTACAAGGACGCGTTCGCCAAGCACGGCGCGCTGTTCGACAGCCTCGGCATCAACGTCAACAACGGCATGGCCGACCTGTACAACAAGATCGCCGACCTGCCGGCCTCGCAGCGCGAAGAAATCGAGCGCGACCTGCACGCCTGCCAGGAACACCGTCCGGCGCTGGCCATGGTCGACTCGGCCAAGGGCATCACCAACTTCCACTCGCCGAACGACGTCATCGTCGACGCCTCGATGCCTGCGATGATCCGCGCCGGCGGCAAGATGTACGGCGCCGATGGCCGCCTGAAGGAAGTCAAGGCCGTCATCCCTGAATCGACCTTCGCCCGCATCTACCAGGAAGTCATCAACTTCTGCAAGTGGCATGGCGCCTTCGATCCGAAGACCATGGGCACCGTCCCGAACGTGGGCCTGATGGCCCAGCAGGCCGAGGAATACGGTTCGCACGACAAGACCTTCGAGATCAGCGAAGACGGCGTGGCCAACATCACCGACATCGCCACCGGCGAAGTCCTGATGAGCCAGAACGTCGAGCAGGGCGACATCTGGCGCATGTGCCAGGTGAAGGATGCCCCGATCCGCGACTGGGTCAAGCTGGCGGTCACCCGCGCGCGCAACTCGGGCATGCCGGCCGTGTTCTGGCTGGACCCGTACCGTCCGCACGAGAACGAACTGATCAAGAAGGTCAAGACCTACCTGAAGGATCACGACACGACCGGCCTGGACATCCAGATCATGTCGCAGGTGCGCGCGATGCGCTACACCCTGGAGCGCGTCAAGCGCGGCCTGGACACCATCTCGGTGACCGGCAACATCCTGCGCGACTACCTGACCGACCTGTTCCCGATCCTGGAACTGGGCACCAGCGCCAAGATGCTGTCGATCGTTCCGCTGATGGCCGGCGGCGGCATGTACGAAACCGGCGCCGGCGGCTCGGCGCCGAAGCACGTGCAGCAGCTGACGGAAGAGAACCACCTGCGTTGGGACTCGCTGGGCGAATTCCTGGCGCTGGCCGTCTCGCTGGAAGACCTCGGCATCAAGACCGGCAACAACAAGGCCAAGGTCCTGGCCAAGACGCTCGACGCCGCTACCGGCAAGCTGCTGGACAACCGCAAGTCGCCGTCGCCGAAGACCGGCGAGCTCGACAACCGCGGCAGCCAGTTCTACCTGTCGCTGTTCTGGGCCCAGGAACTGGCCGCGCAGACCGAGGACGCCGAACTGGCGGCCCACTTCGCGCCGCTGGCCAAGACCCTGCTTGATAACGAGCAGAAGATCGTCGCCGAACTTCTGGAAGTGCAGGGCAAGCCGGCCGACATCGGCGGCTACTACAAGCTTGAGGACGCCAAGGTGAAAGCCGTGATGCGTCCTAGCGCGACCTTCAACAGCGCGCTGGACACCATCGCCTGATAGTGCCCGTTTGCGCGGCGTTGCCGCGCAGCTTGGAGCAAAAGAAAACCCGCCGGTCCTTACGGACCCGGCGGGTTTTTAATTTCGAATACGAATTCACGAGGCGGGCTCGTAGCGTTGGCGCTGACCGTAGGGTGGGCCGGGCCGCGCTAGGCACCCCGTGCCCACGCGAAACGCCGCGCAGTGTGGCGCATCAAGCACGGTGGAGCATGCGCCGCGGCTACGCATCATGAAGCGCTAACGCAGCGCGTGCTGTATGGTTCACATGCCGCCAAGGCGATGCCGGCGTCCGCGTGGGCACGGGGTGCCCACCCTACGGGAACCGCCGCGTCTTACTTACGCAACTCCGCCACCGGCACCTCCACATATTCCCCCGGCATCAGGGGATGGGTCGCCAGCGAAAACGGCCCGATGCTGCTGCGCCCCAGCCGCAGCGTCGGCAGCCCGACCGCCGCCGTCATCCGGCGCACCTGCCGGTTCTTGCCTTCCTCGAGCGTGATCGCGATCCAGCTGGTCGGCTTGTCGGCCCGGGCGCGGATCGGCGGGTTGCGCGGCCACAGCCATTCCGGCTCGGCGATGCGCACCGCGCGGCAGGGCTTGGTGACGAAGTCGCCCAGGTCGAGCGGCGCCTGCAGGCGCGCCAACGCGGCGGCGTCGGCGACGCCGTCCACCTGCACCAGGTAGGTCTTGGCTTCCTTGTGGTCGGGGTGGGCGATCTTGTGCTGCAGCTTGCCGTCGTCGGTGAGGAGCATCAGGCCCTCGCTGTCGGCATCGAGGCGGCCGGCCGGGTAGACGTTGGGAATCTTGACGTAATCGGCGAGCGATTCGCGGCCTTCCTGCGGGCTGAACTGGCATAGCACCTGGAAGGGTTTGTTGAAGAGGATGAGGGCCATGGGAGAGGGTGAGGGAATCGGGACTGGGTGCCGGGCGTGGCGCGGGGCACGATACTGGTGCATAATGCAAGAGACAACATGATGTCTTATACAAGACTTGCAACCACTATTGTAATGTAGTTCGCAGGCGATGCCTGAGGCTGTGGCATTGCAGAGCGCCGTGCGACCATTTTGGAGAACACGATGTACCAGCATATCAACGTACCCGCAGACGGCCAGAAGATCACCGTCAACGCCGACTTCTCGCTGAATGTACCGGACAATCCGATCATTCCCTACATCGAGGGCGACGGCACCGGGGTCGACATCAGCCCGGTGATGCTCAAGGTGGTCGACGCGGCGGTGGCCAAGGCCTACGGCGGCCAGCGCAAGATCCATTGGATGGAAATCTATGCCGGCGAGAAGTCGACCAATGTCTATGGTCCGGACGTATGGCTGCCGGCCGAGACCCTGGATGCGGTGAAGGATTACGTGGTCTCGATCAAGGGTCCGCTGACCACGCCGGTCGGCGGCGGCATCCGTTCGCTCAACGTGGCGCTGCGCCAGGAGCTCGACCTCTACGTCTGCCTGCGTCCGGTCCGCTATTTCGCCGGCGTTCCCTCGCCGCTGAAGCAGCCGGAAAAGACCGACATGGTCATCTTCCGCGAGAACTCGGAAGACATCTACGCCGGCATCGAATGGGCCGAAGGTTCGGAAGGCGTCAAGAAACTGATCGATTTCCTGACCAATGAAATGGGCGTCAGGAAGATCCGCTTCCCGGAGACCTCCGGCCTGGGCATCAAGCCGGTCTCGCGCGAAGGCACCGAGCGCCTGGTGCGCAAGGCGATCCAGTACGCGATCGACAACGACAAGCCCTCGGTGACGCTGGTTCACAAGGGCAATATCATGAAATACACCGAAGGCGGTTTCCGCGACTGGGGCTATGCCCTGGCGCAGCGCGAATTCGGCGCCGAGCTGATCGACGGCGGTCCATGGTGCAAGTTCAAGAACCCGAAGACCGGACGCGACATCATCATCAAGGATTCGATCGCCGACGCCTTCCTGCAGCAGATCCTGTTGCGTCCGGCCGAATATAGCGTGATTGCCACCCTGAATTTGAATGGCGACTATATCTCAGACGCATTGGCGGCCCAGGTTGGCGGCATCGGCATTGCGCCGGGCGCCAACATGTCGGATTCGGTCGCAATGTTCGAGGCCACCCACGGCACCGCGCCGAAGTATGCCGGCAAGGATTACGTGAATCCGGGTTCGCTGATCCTGTCCGCCGAAATGATGCTGCGCCATATGGGCTGGACCGAGGCAGCCGACCTGATCATTTCGGCGA
Source organism: Massilia sp. (assembly GCA_003520365.1). GTDB lineage: Bacteria > Pseudomonadota > Gammaproteobacteria > Burkholderiales > Burkholderiaceae_D > Telluria > Telluria haematophila. The sequence goes on along the minus strand of DOUW01000140.1, from coordinate 3,100 downwards.
TGGAAAAGGCGATCCAGTCGAAACGCGTCACCTATGACTTTGCGCGCCTGATGGAAGGCGCCACCCAGGTATCGTGCTCGGGCTTTGGCGAAGTGATGATCGAGCAGATGGGGTAATCGCGTATTAATTGCGCCGGATCGAAAGCCCCGCCGTGAAAGGTGGGGCTTTTGTTCTAAAGGGCAGGGCGCATATGCCGGGAGAATGGCCCTATCTAAATGGATAAGCGAAAAAAAACCCCGCCTGGGCGGGGTTCTTAGCGTCTTCCGCGGGGCTGATTACATGCCCTGGATGTTGGAAGCTTGCTTGCCTTTAGGGCCTTGCGTGACTTCGAATTGGACTTTCTGACCTTCTTTGAGGGCCTTAAAACCGTTCATGTTGATTGCGGAGAAGTGTGCAAACAGATCCTCGCCGCCGTCATCTGGAGTGATGAAGCCAAAGCCTTTGGAATCATTGAACCACTTAACAGTACCAGTTGCCATAAAAGAACTTTCAAATTTAAACAAATCACACGAGCCATAAAAGCAAGAAGCTTCTTGCCCCCTCCTCAGCCTGCTCACTTCTTATCAACAAGTACATAAGTACATGTCAATGTTTGCATTGTTGATGGACTAATCTTGTAAGTCAAGCCCTTTGATCGTTGTGTTGCTAAATTCTTCACACGATCTGCAAAGCCAGCTCTTGATTTCTGCAATCGGAACGCCATCTGCGCTTTCAACGGAAAACAAGTAAGATGGAAGCGAGTCGAAGTGAGCGGATCGCGTTGATCTGATCTTTCCGCTTTGCATCATCCTTGAAAGCATTAGAATACGCCCATGGCAACCAAGCACGATACCGAACAGCTGCTGGAGCGGCAGATCGTAAAACCACCGCCCCTGTATCAGGTGGCGTTGCTGAATGACGACTACACGCCGATGGAGTTTGTGGTCGCTATCATTCAGGAGTACTTCAACAAGGATCGCGAGACAGCGACGCAGATCATGCTTTCCGTACACCGTCACGGCAAAGGCGTGTGCGGCGTGTTTTCCAAAGATATAGCGTGTACCAAAGTGGAGTTTGTCTTAACGCATGCGCGTAAGGCAGGGCACCCCCTGCAGTGCGTGATGGAGGAAGTATGATTGCGCAGGAACTTGAAGTATCCCTACACATGGCCTTTGTCGAAGCTCGACAGGCACGGCACGAGTTCATTACCGTGGAGCACCTGCTGCTTGCGCTCCTCGATAATCCCTCGGCCGCTGAAGTCCTGCGTGCATGCGCCGTCAACATCGACGATCTGCGCAAGACCTTGACCAATTTTATCGGTGACAACACCCCGACCGTGCCGGGCACGGGCGAGGTCGACACCCAGCCGACGCTCGGCTTCCAGCGCGTGATCCAGCGTGCGATCATGCATGTGCAGTCGGCGTCGAACGGCAAGAAGGAAGTGACCGGCGCGAACGTGCTGGTGGCGATCTTCGGCGAGAAGGACTCGCATGCCGTTTACTACCTGCACCAGCAGGGCGTGACCCGTCTCGACGTGGTGAACTTCATCTCGCACGGCGTGCGCAAGGACCAGCAGATCGACAGCCAGAAGGCGTCGGAAGGCGTGGAAGAGGCGCAGGTCGAAGGCGCGACGAAGGAAAGCCCGCTCGACCAGTTCACCCAGAACCTGAACAAGTCGGCCGCCGACGGCAAGATCGATCCGCTGATCGGTCGCGAAGAGGAAGTGGACCGCGTGATCCAGATCCTGTGCCGCCGCCGCAAGAACAATCCGCTGCTCGTGGGCGAAGCCGGCGTCGGCAAGACCGCGATCGCGGAAGGCCTGGCATGGCGCATCGTCCAGGAAGACGTGCCCGAGATCCTGCAGAATGCCGTCGTGTATTCGCTGGACATGGGTGCGCTGCTGGCCGGCACCAAGTACCGCGGCGACTTCGAACAGCGCCTGAAGGCCGTCCTCAAGCAATTGAAGGACACGCCGAACGGCATCCTGTTCATCGACGAGATCCACACGATCATCGGCGCCGGTTCCGCATCGGGCGGCACGCTCGACGCGTCGAACCTGCTGAAACCGGCCCTGGCGAACGGCCAGCTCAAGTGCATCGGCGCAACCACGTTCACGGAATTCCGCGGCGTGTTCGAGAAGGACCATGCGCTTTCCCGCCGCTTCCAGAAGGTCGACGTCAACGAGCCGTCGGTCGAGCAGACCGTGCAGATCCTGCGTGGCCTGAAGTCGCGCTTCGAAGAGCACCACGGCGTGAAGTACTCGTCGTCGGCGCTGTCGACCGCGGCCGAACTGGCGGCGCGCTTCATCAATGACCGTCACCTGCCCGACAAGGCGATCGACGTCATCGACGAAGCGGGCGCGGCCCAGCGCATCCTGCCGAAGTCGAAGCAGAAGAAGACCATCGGCAAGACCGAGATCGAGGAAATCATCGCCAAGATCGCGCGTATTCCACCGCAGACCGTCAACCAGGACGACCGCAGCAAGCTGCAGACGATCGACCGCGACCTGCGCAACGTCGTCTTCGGCCAGGACCCGGCGATCGATGCGCTGGCATCGGCGATCAAGATGGCGCGCGCGGGCCTGGGCAAGCAGGACAAGCCGATCGGCTCCTTCCTGTTCTCCGGTCCGACCGGCGTCGGCAAGACCGAGGTCGCCAAGCAGCTTTCCTTTATCCTCGGCATCGAGCTGATCCGCTTCGACATGT
>DOUW01000140.1:0-190 GCA_003520365.1 Massilia sp. | reverse complement strand
GGAGTTCCGCAACCGCCTGGATGCGATCATCAGCTTCCGTGCGCTGGACGAGGAAATCATCCTGCGCGTCGTGGACAAGTTCCTGATGCAGCTGGAAGAGCAGCTGCACGAGAAGAAGGTGGAAGCCGTCTTCACCGAGAAGCTGCGCAAGTTCCTCGGCTCGAAGGGCTTCGATCCGCAGATGGGCGCC
>DOUW01000141.1 GCA_003520365.1 Massilia sp. | reverse complement strand
GGGCAGGGCAGCGGGCAGGGCGCCCGGGTCGACCGTCGAGATGCGCAGCGCCCGGAACACCAGGCAGGCCCAGCACAGCGCGACAAGCGCGGTCAGCCAGGCGATGACGAACGGCCGGTCGCGCCCGGCCGAGGGGTCGACACGGATCAGCGCGCTCATCGGGCCGCCTCCCTGGGGGCGGGCGGCCATGTCAAGCTCCAGTTCGGCATTGTGGTTCCTCATGAGTAGTGATTGTGGAGCTTTGACTTGGCGCATGGGCTTGCGTTCCGGGCGCTGCCGAGCTTGATTCAATGCTTCGCCGTACAATCGACGCATGACCCAGGACTCATCAAGCACATCCGCAGCATCCACGCCACACTCTGGCCTGGTTGCCGGTCTCGCCATCGCCATCGGTGGCGCCGTTTTGTTTTCCATGAAGGCTGTGGTCGCCAAACTGCTGTATCGCTACCACATCGATGCAGTTACTTTGATCGCCTTCAGAATGTTGTTCTCGCTTCCGGTGTTCGCTGGCGTGGCGCTCTGGAAGATGCGCACCGAAGCGCCCCTGGGCTGGCCCGACCGCTGGCGCATCGCCGGCCTCGGGCTGGTCGGCTATTACCTGTCGAGCTACCTCGATTTCCTGGGCCTGCAGTACATCTCGGTCGGGCTCGAGCGCCTGATCCTGTTCCTGACCCCGACCTTCGTGCTGGCGATCACGGCCGTGGTCTTCAAGCGCCGCATCGCCGCCGTCGAGTGGTGCGCGCTGGCGCTGTCCTACTGCGGCATCGTGCTGGTGTTCGTGCACGACCTGGCCGGCGGCGCCGGCAGCACGGCAGTCGGCGCGCTGTTCGTGCTTGCATCCGCATTGACCTACGCCTTCTACCTGCTCGGCTCGGGCGAGATGGTGCGCCGCATCGGCTCGCTGCGCCTGGTGGCGTATGCGATGTGCGTGTCGAGCGCCGCCTGCATCGCCCAGTTCTTCCTGCTGCGCCCGGCCTCGCTGCTGGTGCAGCCGCTGCCGGTATACGGGCTCTCGCTCGTGAATGGACTTTTCTGTACTATCTTCCCGGTGTTCATGACGATGGCCGCGGTGCAGCGCATCGGCGCCGCCACCGCTTCGCAGGCCGGCATGATCGGCCCGGTGTCCACGCTCTTCCTCGGCGCCCTGGTGCTGGGCGAGCCGATCACCGCGGTGCAGCTGGCCGGCACCGGCCTCGTCCTGGTGGGTATCTACATGCTGTCCCTGAAAAAATAGGAAAGAGACGAAGAATGAAGCCACGCATCGCACTCATCGCGCACGACAAGAAGAAGGACGACATGATCACGCTCGCCGCCGAATACCGGGACTTCCTGGCCGGCTGCACGCTGTCGGCCACCGGCACCACGGGCGGACGCCTGATCAACGAGCTCGGGCTGGAGGTCGAGTGCAAGCACTCGGGCCCCTTCGGCGGCGACCTGCAGATCGGCGCCCAGCTGGTGATGGGGGAGATCGACTGCGTGATTTTTCTCCGCGATCCGATGACGCCGCAACCGCACGAACCCGACATCAACGCCCTGGTGCGCGCCTGCGACGTGCACGACGTCGCCTGCGCGACGAATGTCGCGACGGCGCACCTGGTGCTGAACCAACTCATGCATGCCAACGACAAGGAGAAGACACAATGATGGCCAAGGCAATCCGACTGACCCGGACCGGCGGACCGGAGGTGCTGGAATACGTCGACGTCGAGGTCGGCGAGCCGGGCCCGGGCGAGGCGCGCGTGCGCCAGCATGCGATCGGCCTGAACTTCATCGACGTCTACTTCCGCACCGGGCTGTACCCGATGCCGCTGCCATCCGGCCTCGGCCAGGAAGGCGCCGGCGTGGTCGAGGCGGTGGGCGAGGGCGTCACCCATGTGCGGCCGGGCGACCGCGTGGCCTACGCCGGGCGCCCGAACGGCGCCTACAGCGCGCTGCGCGTCATGCCGGCCGACATCCTGGTGAAGCTGCCGGACACGATCGATTTCGAGACCGCCGCCGCCATGATGCTGCAGGGCTTGACGGTGCAATACCTGTTCAACGGCACGTATCAGTTGCAGCCGGGCCAGACCATCCTGTTCCACGCGGCGGCCGGCGGCGTCGGCCTGATCGCCTGCCAGTGGGCGCGTGCGCTCGGCGTGAACCTGATCGGCACGGTCGGTTCGAAAGAGAAGGGGGAACTCGCCCTGGCGCACGGCGCCGCGCACGTCATCAACTACAACGAGGAAGACATCGTGGCGCGCGTGCTGGAGATCACGGGCGGCAAGAAGGTGCCGGTAGTCTACGATTCGGTCGGCAAGGACACCTTCATCCGCTCGCTCGACTGCCTGCAGCCGCGCGGCCTGATGGTCAGCTTCGGCAATTCCTCGGGCGCGGTGCCGCCGTTCTCGCTGAACGAACTCGCCTCCCGTGGATCGCTCTACATCACGCGCCCCTCGCTCGGCGCCTACGCCGCCACCCGCCCGGAACTGGAGGCGATGGCCGCCGACCTGTTCCAGATGGTCGCCAGCGGCAAGGTCAAGATCGGCATCAACCAGCGTTACCCGCTGGCCGAGGCGGCACAAGCCCACATCGCCCTCGAGTCGCGCCGCACCACCGGCTCGACCATCCTGCTGCCATGAGGGAGTTTTCCGACGACCGCGAGCCGGACGAGCCCGATGAGACGGGCTCGCCGAGGTTTGGACGTTTATTGGTGGTGCTGGTTCTGGCTGTGCTGCTGGTCATCGTCATCACCATCGCATCGGAAGCGTATTTCTCGTAGCGATCAGACCGCATCCGGGCATGGCCGGTGAAATTGCTCAGGTATTCATGCTTAGCCAGTCGGTAAATTCGCATGCGCTCATCGCGGACTCGTTACTGATTGGCATTTTATCGATGCCGTAGCTACGAATGCGATAAGCGCCGCTGTGGATGTCGCGATAAACAGACGCATAGCCGCTGGTGGTAGTGATCTCGGCATAATGACATTCTCCACAGCATACTGTGCTGAAACGAATTTCATCGATGTTCATATCATGCTCCGTAATAGAAGCCGGTCATGCCACGCGTGACGTTCACAGTCCCTGCCAGCTCGAGTTGGCGGATATACGCCATGGTCTTCTCGAAAGCGCTTTTTGTGATGCGCAGGTCGTCGCCAGTCAGGTCTTCACCTGAGCCCGAATCGCCGAGTGTCGTCACGGTATGCCAGAACGGGAAACCTGTTGCGCCGTAAAGCACGATGTTGTCAATCCACGTTTTTATGGCTGAAAATTTCTGCCAGCCCGCCCCATGGTTGCCGATATCGATGGAGCCAACGCTTGCGGGATTGTCGATCCCGAACGGCGTGATATGCACGTTCGAGTGCAGCGAGTGGCGTTGGAGCTTGATGCCGCAATTGGTAATGACTTTTTCGGCCAGGATGCTGGTGCCGGATTGGGGCGACGCGTAGAACTCCTGTCCGCGGACAAAGCCGCTTTGCGCATACCAGGATTTTGCCGCCTCGATTTCATAGCGAATCGCAGCCGGGTTGGTTTCGGTCGCCAGATTATAGTGATTCGCGGTATGATTAATGATGTCCCAGCCGGCGTCGTAATAGGTCCGGCAAAACGCGTAGTCTCCTGCAGCATCCGGCGTCCAGTCGCGGATGATCTTGCTTTCGTTGCCTACCACCCGGCGTGGCGCGGCGACGTATCCCACCCAGCCATATTCTTCGAAGACAGGCAGCACGTAGTCGATACCGTCGCTGCTCAACTGGTCCACGCCGAGGCAAAATTGCGGTTTGCTGGAGAAGCCGGTCCAGAGGCTATCGAAATAGAGTTTGCAACCAGCAAAGTTCTCCAGGTCGATGAAGAGGGTTTTCAGGAAATTTCCTGTAGTGTCGAGCAGCTCGCTGCCAGCGCCTGTACCATATTTCGTGAAACTCAGGCCGGGAAAGATAGCCTCTACCGCCGGCATGTTCCCGACAAGGTGCTTTTGTTTCAGTACCAGGAAGTTCCAGCCGTGCCGAACCTGGTTGGCGTTGAAATAGACGGCATAGCTGTCGTCGTTGTAATCGCCGTTGTTGCTGGGAGTAATACCCAGCGAGTGCTGCACACTGCTGGTTTTTGCCGACAGGTCGGCGTACAGCCAGAGGCCAATCAGGCCGTCGGTTGCAACGTCGCCTAGCGCGTCGTTATACAGGACCAGCTGGATCGTGGCGTCCGAAGCCGGCTCGACCAGCATCATGGCCGGCAGACCTGTGCGGGAGAGGATTCCGGTGGCATTTCCCTCGGCGTCCATGCCCGAATAGTCCCGCGTAATGATGGGCGCGGGCGAAGGCGTGCCATTCACAAGGCAGCGCGAGCCGCCAAAATCCGAGAACATGTAACCTGCGCTGATCACATTGTCGGTCATGGCGAGAGGCTGGCCGCTGGTGAGCTGATTGACCGGCGAATACGGGACAGAAGCCGGGCTCGCGGACAGCAAGCTCTGGCGCGTGGAAAGCTGCGTCGTGGGGCCGCCGGCAGGGCTGCGCGATGCGCGACCTGGACCGGGAGCCGGCATGTATGCTTCGGCGTTGGTGATCTCTACCATGTGTCGCTCCAGTGGTGACGACAGGCCATTGGCCAGCCTTAGGTTTCACTCGACAAACCCTGAACTCGTAGATGCCTGGTGGTACCTGGTCCGCATTGCTCGGCTGCGCCAATTCGCATCGTTACCATTGCGTGCCGACGCCATCAGTATTGCTGTGGACGAGGTCATTTGTCCAAGATTCTTTTATGAAAAGTGCTTGAGCGCTCGATAAAGCCTCATGGCCGCCTTGCTATGGATGAGCCCAGTCGCAAGGCGAAACAAATGATCGGCAAGTGATCTTTCCGCCATCGCGCATCCGGCGCCACGAATGAATGAGCTCGACAGTTCACCGCTCATCCATAGCGAACGCTGACAGCGCCATGAAAAATGCCAGTCATCTTCGCTGACTGGCATGAGGCACTACGCCGGGTTTTTCCATCCTTGGCAGGCTGTACAGGCCTGCGCCGATTCAACCATTCTGCTGCTTCATCTCCACGCGCCGTACGCCGCCGTTCGGTCCCGGGAAGCCCGCAAAGGCGCTTTGCACCAGCGCCGGCATCACGCTCGGGGTCGACAGCTCGCGGCTCATGTTGTGCACGGTAACGTCGAACAGGCGCTTGTCGCCGGCGTCCTTGATCGAGACCTGCAACTCGCGGCGGTACTGGTTCTGGATCGACACCTCATACGCGGGGAAGGGGCTCCAGAACGGATCGTAGAACGGGTGATACCAGCCGGCCCAGCGCCCGCGCGGGCCGAAGCGCGGGCCGTAGCGGTAGGAGAAGCTGTTGAACATCGGCGGCACCGGTTCGACCACGCGCACCGGGACTTCGGTCGTGGTGAAGCGCATCGCTACCTTCAGGGCCGCCGGCGCGGCGGGCGCCTCGCGGAAGCCCAGTTGCGCCAGTTGTCCACGCACCAGGTTCTGGTAGCTCTGGTATTCCAGCGTGTTGTCCATGGCCGGCGGCGCCTCGAAGACATAGCTCTTGTCCTCGATCTGCGCCGGCCACTGGTGGAAGGTGGTCACGTTGCTGCGGACAGTCGTCGCGCACCCGCCCAGCAACAGGGCCATGGCGGCGGCCGCTGTCATCATGATCAAGCGTTTCATGTTGTTCTCTCCAAAATATCGACGGTCTTTCCCGATGCTCAGATTGCGCCTCTACCCGCATTTTCGCAGATAAATTTACACCTGGTTACTCATGGCACATGGCGATACACGGGATGGGAAGAATCAGGGCGCCCGAGGCAAACCTTGTTGGTAGAATAAGACCTTCTTCTTCGACTGTATTTTTCGGAACAATCCCATGCGCACTGATACGCCCCAGACGATCTACCGGAAAGACTACACTCCGCCCAGCTACCTCGTTGACACTGTCGAGCTCGGTTTCGACCTCGATCCTGCCCGCACCGTCGTCGCCAACCGGCTGACGATGCGCCGCAATCCCGACAGCGCCCAGCGCGAAATCGAGCTGTACGGGGAAAACCTGGAACTGGTGGCGCTGCGCATGAACGGCAAGACGCTCGGCGAGAGCGACTACCGGATCGAGGGCAGCCTGCTGACCATCCCGAACGCACCCGAGGAGGCGACGCTCGAGATCGAGACGATCTGCGCGCCCGAGCTGAACACCACCCTGAACGGCCTGTACACCTCGAACGGCAGCTTCTATACCCAGTGCGAGGCCGAGGGCTTCCGCGCCATCACCTATTTCCCGGACCGTCCGGACGTGATGGCCAAGTACACCGTCATGCTGCGCGCCGACAAGGAAAAATATCCGGTGCTGCTGTCGAATGGCAACCTGATCGAGGAAGGCGATCTCGGCGATGGCCGCCATTACGCCAAGTGGGAAGACCCGTTCAAGAAGCCTTCTTACCTGTTCGCCCTGGTCGCCGCGCGCCTGGTGTGCCAGGAAGAAAAATTCAAGTTGGCCGATGGGCGCGAGGCCCTGCTCCAGGTCTGGGTCGAAGAGGGCAACCTCGACAAGACCGACTACGCCATGCAGTCGCTCAAGAACAGCATCCGCTGGGACGAGGAGCGCTGGGGCCTGGAACTGGACCTGGACCGCTTCATGATCGTCGCCGTCGGCGACTTCAACATGGGCGCGATGGAAAACAAGGGCCTGAACATCTTCAACACCAAGTTCGTGCTGGCCAATCCGCGCGTCGCCACCGACATCGATTTCCAGGGCATCGAGGCCGTGGTCGGCCACGAATACTTCCACAACTGGACCGGCAACCGCGTCACTTGCCGCGACTGGTTCCAGCTGTCG
>DOUW01000142.1 GCA_003520365.1 Massilia sp. | reverse complement strand
ACGACCTCGTCGCACATGTCGAGCGCGCGCTCGACGTCGCTGGCGACCCGGTCCAGCGCCTCGCCATCGATCAGCGGCCCCATCCCCGCGCCCGGGGTGTCGCCGGGCGCCACCACGATGGCCGCCAGGGCCGCCTTCAGGTCGCGCTTCATCTCCTCGTAGCGCGAGGCATGCACCAGCACCCGGCGCGCGGCCGTGCACTGCTGGCCGGAGATGATCGTGGCCGCGGTCGCCAGGCGCTGCGCCACGTTCTGGATATCGGCGTCCGGGAACACCAGGCAGCTCGACTTGCCGCCCAGCTCCAGCGACAGTTTCTTCATGGTCGGCGCGGCGGCCGCCATGATGCGCTGGCCAGTCTGGTTCGAGCCGGTGAAGCTGAGCACGTCGACGTCAGTCGAGGCCACCAGTTCCTGCGCCACCTCGCTGCCGCGTTCCAGCACCAGGTTCAGCACGCCGCGCGGCAGGGACTCGATCGCCGCCAGCTCGCGCAGGACCTCGGCGGTGATCTGCGCGGTCTGGTGGGCCGGCTTGATCACCGTGGTGCAGCCGGCCGCCAGCGCCGGCGCCAGCGAACGGATCAGCAGGACGACCGGCGCATTCCAGGGAATGATCAGGCCGGCCACGCCGGCCGCCTCGCGCAGGGTCGCCGAATAGGCGCCCGGTTCGACTTCCATGAAGTGGCCCGGCATGTGGCGCGCCAGGCCCGCGTAATAGCGGATCTCGGAAATCGCCGCCGCCATCTCGCCGCGCGACTGCGCCAGCACCTTCCCGTTTTCCTGGGTCAGCAGGGCGGCCAGCTCCTGGCGCTTTTCCAGCCGGTCGGCCCAGGCCAGCAGCACCATCTGGCGCAGGCGCGCGTCGTGCGACCAGAGCGAAGTCTCGAAGGCGCGGCGCGCGGCCGCGATCGCCTGCCGCGCGTCTTCCGTGCCGCTGGCGGCATGGCTGCCGATGACGCTGCCGTCGGCCGGATTGCGGCTCTCGCCCGTGGCGCCGCCGGCGGCGCCCTGCCACTGGCCGTCGATGTAGTTGAGTGCGTTCAGCGTGCTCATGCCGGCGTCCCTCAGGTGCCGTTGAAGACCGGGGGGCGCTTGGCGTGGAAGGCCTCGACGCCTTCGCGGAAGTCGTTCGAGGAGCGCAGGCGGCTGTAGCAGTGGCCTTCCAGCTCGATCGCCACCGACAGCGGCGAATCCTCGGTGTCGTTCAACAGCTTCTTGGCGGTGCGCTGGGCCAGCGGCGAGAAGAAGCGCAGCTCGTCGACCAGGCGGTCGGTGGCCGCTTCCAGCTCGGCGTCCGGCACGATCTCGGTGGCCACGCCCCAGTCGTAGGCCTGCTGGCCCGGGATGCGGCGCGAGCGCATCACGATGTCCTTGGTGCGCGTGATGCCGACCATCTTCTGCAGGCGCGCCGAGCCGCCGGAACCCGGGATCTGGCCCAGCTTCTGCTCGGGCAGGGCGTAGAAGGTGGTGTCGGTGACGATGCGGAAGTCGCAGGCCAGCGAGATCTCGAAGCCGACCCCGAAGCAGAAGCCGCGGTTCGCGGCGATCACGGGTTTACTGCAGCGGGTCGGCGCCGCGATGTTCCAGGCCAGCTTCGAGACGTGCTCGGGCGAGGCTTCCAGGAAGCCCCTGATGTCGCCGCCGCTGGAGAAATGCTGGCCTTCGGCGCGCAGCACGATCACGCGCACCCGCTCGTCGGCGTCGAGCGCCTCGAACACCAGGCGCAGCTGCTCGCGCTGGGGCATGGTGATGATGTTGAACTGGCCGTTCGAGAGCACGATGTCGGCGCGCTGGCGCTCGGCGTCGATCTCGACACGGAAGTTGACGAGGTTCTCGAGCAGGCTGTGGGCGGGGTGGTTCAGTTGGGTCATGCTGTTCTCCTGGATGTTATTCAGACGTTATTGCGATGTTATAGCGATGTGATTGCGGGCTTGTCAGATGCTGGTCTGTTCGTCGCCGCCTGTCTTGCTCATGCCTTCCCAGCGGCGCACCAGGCCGTCATGCGGCAGGTCGAACAGGTCGAGCAGGCGGCCGACCGTGTGGTTGACCATGTCGTCGAGCGAGTCCGGGCGCGTGTAGAAGGCCGGCACCGGCGGGAAGATGATGCCGCCCATTTCGGTCACGCTCGTCATGTTGCGCAGGTGGGCCAGGTTCAGCGGCGTCTCGCGCGCCACCAGCACCAGCCGGCGCCGCTCCTTGAGCATGACGTCGGCCGCGCGCGCGACCAGGTTGTCAGCCAGCCCGTGGGCGATGCTGGCCAGGGTCTTCATCGAGCAGGGCGCGACCACCATGCCGGCCGAGCGGAAGGAGCCGCTGGCGATCGTGGCGCCGATGTCCTTGACGTTGTGGACCACGTCGGCCAGCGCCTCGATGTCGCGGCGCCCCATGTCGAGCTCCTGCTGGGCCGTCATCACGCCCGAGCTGGAGATCACCAGGTGCGATTCGCAGGCGCCAGAAGCGCGCAGGGCTTCGAGCAGGCGCACGCCGTAGACGGCGCCGCTGGCGCCGGTGATGGCGACGACCAGGCGCGGCTTGTTCATGTGCGCACCAATGCCTGCTGCCAGTCGATCGCCGCGCCGCGGACGACTTCCTGCTCGAGGTCGACTTCAAGCTCGCCCGGGATGCGCACCTTGGTGAAGACATGGCCGCGATAGGCCACCGGCCTGGTCGCATCCAGTCCCATCTTGGCGCCGATGCCCTGCAGGTGCGGCGGCGGCACCTCGTCGCCATGGCCGACGGTGGTGGACGGGTCGAGCACCGAGCCCTGGGCGCCGGCAATGACGACCAGGTCGCGGTCGGCCTGGAAGCGGGTGGCGACCGCCCACTCGACCTGCTGCGGGTCGTGCACGTCGACGTCCTCGTCGACCACGATCACCTGCTTGATGTCGTAGTGGGCGCCGAAGGCGCCGAGGATGACGTTCTTCGGCTCGCCCTCGCGCTGCTTCCTGAATTTCACGAACAGGTGGTAGCGGCCGACGCCGCCGACCGACAGGTGCACGTCGAGCACGCCGGGGAAGCTGCGCTGCAGGTGGGCCAGCATGGTCGCTTCGCGCGGGATCGAGCCGAGCAGCAGGTGCTCCATCTCGGCCGGCACGATGGTGTGGTAGATCGGGTTGCTGCGGTGGGTGACGGCTTCCACCACGATCACCTCGCGGTTTTCCTGGGCGCTGTAATACTTCGGGAATTCGCCGAAGGGCCCCTCGGGCTCGCGCACCTTCGGCAGCAGCTTGCCCTCGATGACGATCTCGGCATGCGCCGGCACCCGCACCTCGCTGGTCAGGCATCTGGCGACCGGCAGCGGCGCGCCATGCAGGGCGCCGGCGATCTCCAGTTCGTCGTAGTCGATCGGGGTGATCGCCTGCGAGGCCAGCAGGGTCAGCGGGTCGGCGCCGATCACCACCGCCACGTCGAGCGGCTGGTCCTGGGCCTCGGCGGCCTTGTAGAAGGCCAGCAGGTGGCGCGGCAGCATCAGGATCGCCATGCGGTCCTTGCCGTGCACCTGGATGCGGTTGATCGAGACGTTCTGCACGCCGGTGACCGGATTGCGGGCGATGACCAGGCCGGCCGTGATGTAGGGACCGTTGTCGTGCTCGCTGTGGGTCGGGATCGGCAGCAGGGCGTGCAGGTCGATGTCGTTGTGGACGACTTGCTGGCAGGGCGCGCTCCCGGCCTCGACCTCGCGCCAGGGCAGGGGATGGTCGGCGGCGTGGCGGAAGGCCGCCAGCAGGCCGGCCTGCTCGACGCCCATGGCCTCGGCGATCCAGGCG
>DOUW01000139.1:618-11358 GCA_003520365.1 Massilia sp. | reverse complement strand
GATCTGGTTGACGCACAGGTTCGAGTGGGCGCCGTACGACAGGCCGACCGAGGCCGAGGCGCGCGAGATTTCTTCCATGGCGACGATGTGGGCCAGGTAGCCCATGTTGGCGCCGCCGTATTCCTCGCTGACGGTGATGCCGAGCAGGCCGAGTTCGCCCATCTTCTTCCACAGGTCCATCGGGAACTGGTCGGTGCGGTCGATTTCCGCAGCGCGCGGCGCGATCTCGGCCGCTGCAAATTGTTGCACTGCTTCGCGCAGCGCGGCGATGTCTTCGCCATGGTCAAAGGTCAAGCCTGGAAGATGGAGCATGTCGTCCTCTCGGTGAACGGGTTAGCGATAGGGGGCGCCTAACAAAACCTCCATGGCTNNTTGCATCGTCTCGCCGTACAAGCGCGTACTGTCTTCGACGCTGCGCCTTGCCCTGAAGGTTTTGTTAGGTGCTCGTGGCACTCGGCATCATACTCGCGTGTGACGTTAACGTAAACGTCAAGTAGCGGGCGGATGAGCGCCATCAGGCACTCGTGCGTTTCAGGCGGCTTTGGTCGTGCCGGACGCCTTGCCAGCCGCGACGTCGTCGGCCAGCAAACGGCGGCATTCTTCCTCGTGGGCGGAAATTTCCTCCAGCGCCATCTCGATGTCGGCCCGTTGCTGTTCCAGCGTTTCGCGCTGGTGGCCCAGCACGCCGAGGAAGCGATTGATCTGGGCTACCGTGTCCTTCGGCGACTCGTACATGTCGACGATGCTCTTGATTTCCGACAGGGTCAGGCCGAGGCGCTTGCCGCGCAGCGTCAGCTTCAGGCGCGTGCGGTCGCGCGGGGTGTAGACGCGGCTGCGTCCGCCCACGCCTTCGCGTTTCGGGCTCAGCAGGCCCTGGTCTTCATAAAAACGGATCGCGCGCGCGGTGATGTCGAATTCGCGCGCCAGTTCGGCGATGGTATAGGTGGTGGCCATGAAAAAAGCGGAGGTGAAAGTGCAGCTTGCGACAATCGCTTAGAATTGATCTTCGACGTTTGCCGTTTACGTCAACGTCAAGCACATTGTAGCGCGCTTGTCCTGTCACCGAATACGAAAGATGTGAACCATGAATCCGCTCGAGTCCCAGCTGACCTATCCCTTCGCCGACGAACTGCCCGCACCGGGAACGGTGAAGGAGGTGGCGCCCGGCCTGGGCTGGCTGCGCATGCCGCTGCCCTTCGCGCTCGACCACATCAATCTGTGGGTGCTGAAGGACGAGCGCGAGGGCCGCGACGGCTGGACCGTGATCGATTGCGGCGTGGCCACCGACGCTACCCGCGCCGCCTGGGAACAGGTATTCAGTGGGCCGCTGGCAAGCGAACCGGTCCTGCGTGTCATTGCCACCCATTGCCATCCGGACCACGTCGGCCTCTCGGGCTGGCTGTGCGAACGCTTCGCGGCGCCGTTCTGGCTCACCGCCGGCGAATTCGGCTTCGCGCGCATGATGGCGGCCGCCCTGCCCGGCGTCGACGGTCCTTCGGCGATCCCCCACTTCGAACGCCACGGCCTGGTCGACCAGGACATGCTGGAGCAAATGCGCAGCCGCCGCAATTACTATCCCTCGCTGGTGGCGAGCGTACCGGACGCCTATACCCGCCTGCAGGACGGCCAGCAGTTCACAATCGGCAACAACCGCTGGCGCGTGATCACGGGCTTCGGCCATTCGCCGGAGCATGCGTCTCTCTATTCGGAAGCGCTGAACGTGCTGGTCTCGGGCGACATGGTGCTGCCGCGCATTTCGACGAACGTCTCGGTGTTCGCCGTCGAGCCGGAAGGCAACCCGCTGCAGCAATACCTCGACTCGCTCGGCAAGTTCGCCGGCCTGCCCGAGGACGTGCTGGTGCTGCCGTCCCACGGCAAGCCTTTCCGCGGCCTGCATACCCGTATTGCCCAGTTGCGCCAGCACCACGTCGCGCGCCTGGCCGAGGTGCTCGAGGCCTGCCGCACGCCGCAAAGCGCGGTCGATATCGTGCCAATCATGTTCCGCCGACAACTTGATGCGCACCAGCTTAGTTTTGCGCTCGGCGAAGCACTCGCGCACCTGCACAAACTTTGGAATGATGGTATGTTAAGGCGAGTAACTGGCGTCGACGGGATCATCCGTTTCCAACTGATCTGACGGGCCAGAGCCGGGTTCCTGCAGGCTTCCCCAGCCACCCGGCCCCGACTTGACGGCAATCGGCCGGACACGCGTGGCCCCCACGCGACAAACATTTGCACGAATGTGTATGCGGGCTGAATAAGACGATTCTCTGTGGAAATTTTGTGGCATGATGTCACAAAGCACAGTATCGTCAATTCTCACATCTTTGTTACTTTTCGATTCGTAAAATGTCACAACTGGTCTGTAAGGACAAGAGACTGACATTTATGGTCGAGCATGAAATAGTGCCATCATGAATTCCACGAATGAACGGGAGAGCTTTAGCGAGCGTCTCCAACAGGCGCTGAAGAACGCCCATTACTCACCGGACAGCCCGACCAGACTGGCACGCGAATTTAACATTCGCTTCGAAGGACGACCGATCACCGTGCACGCCGCCCGCAAATGGCTGGTGGGCGAAGCCATTCCCACGCAGGAAAAATTGCGCATGATTGCACAATGGCTGGGCGTGCCGGCGGACTGGCTGCGCTTCGGCGGTCCCGAAAATCCAGGCGACAGCGGCGAAAGCGCCGGCGGCGCCCGTTTCGAATCGGCCGACGTCAAGCTGATCGCCGACCTGCAACGCCTGGACGAGCATCATCGCCAGCTGGCGCGCGAATTCATTCGCATGCTGCTACGTATCAACCACCAATCCCCACCGAAGTAAGCCAAATCCTTCCCCACGCCTGCTTTTCCGCTTACAAATTTTCTTCCGAATAAGCCCGTTACAAACCGCTGCGACTGGCGCATAATCGAACTCGTTACAGCCGAGGATCGTGCCGCCTATGAAAAGCAACTACGTGAACACCGCCCAGCTGAAGGAACTGATGACGGCGCCGCCAATGAGCGCGGAACGTCACGCCGAGGTGATGCGCAAGCGCATCGCCCAGCGCAGGATGCTGGAGGAAGCCAGGGAGTTGAAGAAAGCTGGCGACAGCGTTTTCAGCAACAAACGCTAGCGCCACCGGCTCAAGCGGCCGGCGCGTCCGCGCCGCGCATGCCGGACCAGCGTGCGGCCTGGGGATTGTCGATGCCGAGCAGGTCCAGCACCCGGTCCAGGGTGTGGTCGACCATCTCGTCGATGCTCGCCGGCCGGTGATAAAAACTGGGCAGCGGCGGGAACACGATGGCACCCATTTCGGTCACGGCCGTCATATTGCGCAGGTGCGCCAGGTTGAACGGCGTTTCGCGCACCATCATGACCAGGCGCCGGCGTTCCTTCAGGATCACGTCGGCCGCGCGCGCGACCAGGTTGTCCGCCAGGCCATGGGCCACGGCGGCCAGGGTCTTCATCGAACAGGGAGCGATCACCATGCCGTCGGTCTGGAACGAGCCGCTGGCGATCGATGCACCGATTTCACGGTTCTTGTGCACGACGTGGGCCAATGCCTCGACGTCGCGCCGCTGCATGCCGACTTCCTGGTGCAGGGTGAGGGAGGCGGCGTCGGACAGCACGAGGTGGGTCTCGACGCCGGGCACGGCGCCCAGCCGCCGCAGCAGCTGCACGCCGTAGATCGCGCCGGTGGCGCCGGTGATGGCGACCACGATGCGGCGCGGCCGCGTTGGGGTCATTATTTACTTCTCTAATTACTTCTTGAACATTGCTTGCAGTTCGCCGGATTCGAACATCTCGTTCATGATGTCAGAACCGCCGATGAACTCGCCGTTCACGTACAGCTGCGGAATGGTCGGCCAGTTCGAGAAGTCCTTGATGCCCTGGCGCACTTCCGGATCTTCCAGCACGTTGACGGTGGCGATGTTGTCGACACCGCAGGCTTTCAGGATCTGGATGGCGCGGCCCGAGAAGCCGCATTGCGGGAACTGCGCAGTGCCCTTCATGAACAGCACGACCGGGGTGTTGGTCACGGTGTCTTTGATCCAGGTTTGTACGTCGCTCATTTGATTTTGCCTTGGGGTAGAAATGGATTGGATGCCGCCATTCTATAAGAATTCGGCGGCGCCGGTACGGCCCGGGGCCGGCTTGCGGCGGCACGTGTTCCGGCAGGACGACAGGTCGGGTATGATCGCCCACATTTCAACCGTCGCTTCCTGCTCATGCAACAACAACGTCCCAATGCCGCCCCGTCGGCAGGCTTCAATTTCGTGCTGGCCGCGGTGCTCGGCGTCATCGGCGTCTTCGACCTCGTCCTTGGCCTGCGCGGCGAGGGCGCCGGCGTCTTCATCACCGGCCTGGCCCTGACGATCTACGCCGCCACCCTGCTGCGCGACGCCCTGCACATCAAGAAGACCGGCACCCCGGCCTTGACGCGCAAGCGCATGAACTATATCGGCCTGGCCTGCCTGGCGCTGTATTTCTTCGGCATCATGGTCAAGCGCGTACCGGAGCTGGCAGCGTTTTTTAACTGATGCCCTGTAGGGTGGACACCTGTGTCCACGCGGTACATCGCTTAAATAGTTTGTAGGGTGGGTTCTCGAACCCACGCGGTACACCGTTTGAACAGTCGAAGAAGCGCCGCAGGACCGCGAACGATGAGCCCGCGTGGGTTCAAGAACCCACCCTACAACAGCTTTCCAAGGCAGATGGCATCTTCACGGCCCACGTACTTGCCGTAGTTCGGAATCACCCGATATCCGTTCCGCTCGTAGAACGCCACCGCCCGCCCGTTCACGCGCCGGGTCTCGAGCCAGATCGCCCGGTAGCCGAACGCCAGCGCCCGCCGTTCCAGCTCGCCCAGCAGATGTACGCCCGCCCCGCTCCCGGGCCGCGCATACATCCGCTTCACTTCCGCTACCTCGGCGTCAACAGGCCGTAGCGCACCGCAACCGACCGCCTGCCCGGCCGCATCACGCGCCAGCAGGAATAGCGCCCGCGGTCCGCGCACGTCATCCGCATCGAAGGATGCCGCGCCGCTGTCGCCGCAGATCGCCGCCAGCGCCGCGTCCAGTTCCGCGATCAGCGCACGCGCCTCCTCGCAGTCCGGATCGGCGGGGGCGCAGGCGATCATGGGTTTATTTGCGCAGCTTGGCGAAGGCCGCCGCCATCGCGCCGCCGCTTGGGGCCGGCGCCGAACGTTCCTGGCGCTGGTGCTGGCCGAGACGCTTGGCATCCTGGCGGTCGCCGCGCTGCTCCGGTTTCGAACCGGCGGTCGGCGCGGAGTCCGACAGGCGCATGGTCAGCGCGATGCGCTTCCTCTTCACGTCGACTTCCAGCACTTTCACTTTCACCACCTGCCCGGCCTTGACCACCGTGTGCGGGTCCTTGACGAAGGTGTTCGACAGCGCCGAGATGTGGACCAGGCCGTCCTGGTGCACGCCGATATCGACAAAGGCGCCGAAGGCCGCCACGTTGGTGACCACGCCTTCCAGGATCATGTCCGGACGCAGGTCGGAAATCTCCTCGACGCCTTCCTTGAAGGTGGCGGTCGTGAATTCCGGACGCGGATCGCGGCCCGGCTTTTCCAGCTCCTTCAGGATGTCGGACACAGTCGGCACGCCGAACTTCTCGTCCGCGTACCGGGCCGGGTTCAGGGTTTTGATCAGCGAGCTGTCGCCGATCACCGCCTTCATGTCGCGCTGGATGTCGGCCAGGATTTTTTCCACGACCGGATACGATTCCGGGTGCACCGCCGAGGCGTCGAGCGGATTCTCGCCGCCGATCACGCGCAGGAAACCCGCCGCCTGTTCAAACGTTTTATCGCCCAGGCGCGGCACCTTTTTCAACGCCGCGCGCGAGGCAAAAGCGCCCTGCATGTCGCGGTAGTTGACGATGCTCTGCGCCACGCTGTTCGACAGGCCCGAGACGCGCGCCAGCAGCGGCGCCGAGGCCGTGTTCACGTCCACGCCGACCGCGTTCACGCAATCCTCCACCACGGCGTCGAGCGAGCGCGCGAGCTGGGTCTGCGAGACGTCGTGCTGGTACTGGCCGACGCCGATCGACTTCGGATCGATTTTCACGAGTTCCGCCAGCGGATCCTGCAGGCGGCGCGCGATCGACACCGCGCCGCGCAGCGACACGTCCAGTTCCGGCAGTTCGCGCGAGGCGAATTCCGAGGCCGAATAGACCGAGGCGCCCGCTTCCGACACCACGATCTTGGTCAGCTTCAGCTCGGGGC
Organism: Massilia sp.; assembly: GCA_003520365.1. Classification (GTDB taxonomy): domain Bacteria; phylum Pseudomonadota; class Gammaproteobacteria; order Burkholderiales; family Burkholderiaceae_D; genus Telluria; species Telluria haematophila. Next base: position 5,124 of record DOUW01000139.1, on the reverse strand, counting down.
GTTGCTTGATCAGGTCCTGGGCCAGCTTGTCGGTCTCGCGCGAGGCGGTGCCGTTGCCGATCGAGACCAGGGAGACGTTGTGCCTGGCCGCCAGCTGGCCCAGCACGTGCAGCGCGCCGTCCCAATCGTTACGTGGCTGGTGCGGGTAGATAGTGGCGGTATCGACCACCTTGCCGGTGGCGTCGACCACGGCGACCTTCACGCCGGTGCGCAGGCCCGGGTCCAGGCCCATGGTCGCGCGCTGGCCGGCCGGCGCCGCCAGCAGCAAGGACTTCAAGTTGCGCGCAAAGACCTGGATCGCGTCCAGCTCCGCCTTCTCGCGCAGCGCGCCCATCAGTTCCGTCTCGATGTACATGAAGCTTTTCACGCGCCAGGTCCAGCGCGCGGTGTCGAGCAGCCACTTGTCGGCCGGACGGCCCGCACTCTTGATGCCGAAGCGCGCGGCGATGCGCGATTCGCAGGGGTTGTGCGGCGCGTCCCACTTCGGTTTTTCGGGCTCGGTATCCAGGCGCAGGGTGACGTCGAGGATACCTTCGCGGCGGCCGCGCATCAGGGCCAGCGCGCGGTGCGAGGGCACGCTGGCGAGCGGCTCGGAGTAATCGAAATAGTCGGCGAATTTTTCGCCTTCGTCCTGCTTGCCGTCGACCACCTTCGATTCGACCACGCCGTGCTCCTGCACGTATTCGCGCAGCGACTGCAGCAGGGTCGCGTCTTCGGCGAAACGCTCCATCAGGATCTGGCGTGCGCCGTCCAGCGCCGCCTTGGTGTCGGGCACGCCCGGGTTGTTCACGCCGTCGGCATTCGTAAACGCTTCGCGCAGGTATTGCGCGGCGACTTCCTCGGGATTGCGCGACGGGTCGGCCAGCAGGCCGTCGGCCAGCGGCGCCAGGCCGGCTTCGACCGCGATCTGCGCCTTGGTGCGGCGCTTCTGTTTATACGGCAGGTAGAGGTCTTCGAGGCGGGTCTTGTCTTCCGCCAGCGCGATCGCCTGCAGCAGCTCCGGCGTCATCTTGTTCTGCTCGGTGATCGATTCGATGATCGCCGCACGGCGGTCTTCCAGCTCGCGCAGGTAGCGCAGGCGTTCTTCCAGCAGGCGCAATTGGGTGTCGTCGAGGCCGCCGGTGGCTTCCTTGCGGTAGCGCGCGATGAAGGGGACGGTCGCGCCCTCGTCGAGCAGGGCGATGGCGGCGGCAACCTGGGCCGGCTTGGCAACAAGTTCAGTGGCGAGGCGTTGTTCGATGGAGGGCAGCATGGGACAAAAATCCGTGAGTCAGGCGGGCAATGATACGCAAACCCGCCGGATACGCCAGTCTTGACAGTGCAACGCGAACATGCGCAGGCGCCTTTCATGCGCGCACCACGGACCTGGGCGCGATGCTAATGGATTGTTAACAGTTTTCCACACTTGCATAGTGGTGCGGCAGAGTGTTGGATTAACGATTCGGAAAATTTCATGCTGTAAAGATTTCTCAGCAACGTGCGATTCCGAACAAAACTGAAGCGTCCGTATGAGAGATAATGGCGTTTGTTGTTCTTTTTTTACAGACTCCAGAGACCCATGCACACAGTTGATTATCCACGCGAACACGCGAGCGACGCCCCGGCGCCGCGCGCGACGCCGGCACGCGCGCCCGCCCTGCCCGCACCGGTGGCGACCTGGCTGCAACGGGTCGAAGCGGCAGCCCATCCGCAACCGAAGCTGACGCTCGAAGCCGCCGATCCGAAGGCGGTCCAGTACAAGTTTGTCTATGTGATGGCCCCGACCAGCGGCGGCCGCCATGTCGCCGTCTGCCTGTGCAAGGCACGCCTGCGCCCGAACGGCGATGTCGCTGCCGCCAGCCCGGTCAACGAAGTGTTTTCGCTGTTGTCCGCCCCGCCCGCCTACCTCGAGGGCGAAGACGAAGACCTGGTGCGCTTCTTCATCGCGATGCGCAGCGGTTCCTCGCAGAGCACCAGCGCCACCGAGCCGAAGGGTAAAGTGGGCGCGATCCTGCTCGAGATGCTGCTGGAACAGGGCAAGCTGCTGTGGGCGAACTCCTGGCAGGACATGGCGAACGGTCTCGTGTATCCGCTGCAGGCCGGCCCGACCCGCCAGGCGAACCTGGCCTGGCGCGACGAGGGCCGCGCGGCCAAGCTCGGCTGGTCGGTGGAACCGGCGAATGGCGCGAACCACCCGGGCGCCGACCTGATCGACTACATGCTGCCGACCGATCCGCCGTGGTACATCGACAACCTGTCCTGCGGTCCCCTGGCGCTGAACCGTGGCGGCGTGGATATTTCGCTGGCCGAGCTGCAGGCCCTGGTCGCCCAGGCGCCGATTTTGACCGGCAACGACAAGAAGCGCGTCTCGCAACTGCTGCTGGCCCATGGCCTGCAAGAATTGATGCCGCTGCCGCAGCCGCTGACCCAGCGCCTGCGCACCGACGTCAAGCCGCAGCCTTTCCTGCTGCTCGATTCGGTGGCGCTGGCCGACACCGGCACCCAGCGCTGGCACGACTTCGCCGTGCTGTCCTTCGACTACGACGGCCAGCGCGTCTCCTTCGATCCGGCCCAGCGCGTGGTGCGCCAGATCGGCGACGTGACCGAGATCATCGAGCGCGATGCCGCTGCCGAAGCGGCGGCCCTGGACAAACTGGGCGAACTCGGCTTCCGCAAGCCCGCCACCACCCCGCTGTCGGGCGTGGCCGGCGCCTTGCAACTGGAAAGCCAGGCGCATTGGCTGCGCTTCGCCGAGAACGACATCGACGCCCTGCTCGATGCCGGCTGGCACCTGCAGAAGTCGACCAAGTACCGCTACGACGTGGTGCCGGTCGAGGACTGGTATGCCGAGATCGACGAGCCCGAGGAAGCCGGTAAGGCCTGGTTCGAGCTGGAGCTGGGCATCGTGGTCAACCGCAAGCGCGTGCCGCTGCTGCCGGTGCTGGTGCAGCTGATTCGCAACGCGCCGACGGACTTCGATCCGGCCGTGCTGGCCGCCCACGGCGAAACCGACCAGATGCTGGCGACCCTGCCGGAAGGCGTGCGCGTCGCCCTGCCCTGGAACCGCGTGAAACCGATCCTGGCCACGCTCGGCGAACTCTACTTCAACGACAAGATCAAGAACCGCGTGCGCCTGTCGACGCTGGACGCGAGCCGCCTGGAAGAACTGGCGCGCGGCGTCGAAATGCGTTGGTTCGGCGGCGAGCAATTGCGCGAAACCGGCCGCAAGCTGAGCCAGTTCGGCGCCGTGAAGAAGGTGGCGGCGCCGAAAGGCCTGCAGGCAACCCTGCGCGACTACCAGCTCGACGGCCTGTCGTGGATGCAGTTCCTGCGCGAATATGACCTCGGCGGCATCCTGGCCGACGACATGGGTCTCGGTAAAACCGTACAGACGCTGGCCCACATCCTGACCGAGAAGGAAGCCGGCCGCCTGACCCGTCCGGCGCTGGTGATCGCGCCGACCAGCCTGATGACCAACTGGCAGGAAGAAGCTGCACGCTTCGCTCCCGACCTGAAGGTGCTGCTCCTGCAGGGCAAGGAACGCATGGACATGTTCGACCAGATCGAGCAAGCCGACCTGGTGCTGACCACCTACGCCCTGCTGCCGCGCGACGAGGAAAAGCTGCGCGAGCACGAGTACCACCTGGTGATCCTGGACGAATCGCACTACATCAAGAACACGCGCTCGAAGGCGGCGCAGACGGCCGGCTCGCTCAACGCGCGCCACCGCCTGTGCCTGACCGGCACGCCGCTGGAAAACCACCTGGGCGAACTGTGGTCGCAGTTCCACTTCCTGCTGCCGGGCCTGCTCGGCGAGGAAAAGACCTTCAATACCCAGTTCCGCCATCCGATCGAGCGCCAGGACGACCCGGTGCGCCGCATGCTGCTGAACCGCCGCATCCGTCCCTTCCTGCTGCGTCGTACCAAGGACAATGTGGCGAAGGAATTGCCGGAGAAGACCGAGGTGGTGCGCCGCATCGAGATCAGCGGCCCGCAGCGCGACCTGTACGAAACCGTGCGCCTGGCGATGGACAAGAAGGTGCGCGAGGAAATCGACCGCAAGGGCGTGGCGCGCAGCCAGATCGTCATTCTCGAGGCCTTGCTGAAGCTGCGCCAGGTCTGCTGCGACCCGCGCCTGGTGAAGTCGATGCCGTCGCGCAAGAACACGGCAGCGGTCTCCGCCAAGCTGACCGACCTGATGCAGATGGTCGAAGACCTGCTGCAGGAAGGCCGCAAGATCCTGGTGTTCTCGCAGTTCACCAGCATGCTCGGCCTGATCGAGGAAGAGCTCGAGGCGCGCGGCATCCGCTACGCCATTCTCACCGGCGAAACGCGCGACCGCTCGGCCCAGGTCGCCGCCTTCCAGCAGGGCGCGGTGCCGATCTTCCTGATCAGCCTGAAAGCCGGCGGTGTTGGCCTGAACCTGACCGCGGCCGACACCGTGATCCACTACGACCCGTGGTGGAACCCGGCGGCCGAGGCCCAGGCCACCGACCGCGCCTGGCGCATCGGGCAGGACAAGCCGGT
>DOUW01000139.1:0-483 GCA_003520365.1 Massilia sp. | reverse complement strand
GCACGGGGCGCCCACCCTACGTCCATGCAAAATGAATAGGATTCGGCCTTTCCGCCAGTTGATTTAACATTATTCACACATTTTTGCCAAATAATTAATTTTATCTATTGAACAGCGTAACAACGCTTATCTATACAAAAAGGCGTTCCCGGCGATATACTCGCTGGCTAAGGTGGTTCCGCCACCCTAGCCTGATACCTTATTTTCTGGATGAGACGTGATGCACTGTAGCGCCAGCGTTGACTGTTCCGGCGTAGCCCTCCCGGAATTGGCCGAGCAGTTCCGTGTAATCGCCGAGATCGGCGGGGACATCGCGTTCAGCATCGATTGCGCCAGCGGCGCCCTGCGTTACGTTAGCCCTTCCATTGAACAATTGCTCGGCTATAGTCCCGCCGAGGTAGCCGCCCAGCTGGACCAGCCCGGCAGCGCCCTGGCCGCCCTGTGCGCCGGCATGCCGGAACGGGTACGGCGCCTGCGCGCCGA
>DOUW01000537.1 GCA_003520365.1 Massilia sp. | reverse complement strand
AGCCTGTCCATCTCGGCGCGCGTGGCGGCCAGTTTCTCGGCGCGCGACATGGTCGCGTAGGGCGCCGCGTGCTCGTACAACGGGTCGAGCGGCAGGCCCGGGCGCTCATGCCAGATCTCGTCGAGCAGGTCGAGATCGGTACGCAGCTTGACGCCGCGCGCACCCAGGGCCTCGCCCAGCAGGCGCGCCACGGCCAGGCCCAGCACGCGCGCGTCGACCGCGACCGTCTGGCCCGGCTGCATGTTGGCGGCCAGCCAGTCGATGTGCAGCAGGCTGGCGCCCGACGGGATCTTCATCAGCGCGATCTCGCTGCCGGCCAATTCGGTTTCGGCCTGCGTCCAGTAGCGGCCATCGGTCCACACCCCGGCGAAGCCGGCGGTAGCGATGAAGGTGCCGACCGATCCGGTGAAACCCGACATCCATTCGCGGCCCTGCCAGCGGCGCGGCAGGTATTCGGACAGGTGGGGGTCGCTCGATGGCACGATGAAGGCGTCGATGCCGTGGCGCGCCATCGCGGCGCGCAGCTGTTCCAGGCGGGCGGCGCGCTGGACCGTGGAGTCATTCGTGGACATGGCTTGCTTGGAGGTTAGACAAGCCACGTATGATACGCCGCAAACCGGGACAATGGCGCAGACGAATCTTGCGTTAAAACATCGAAATGCATCCACCCTGCCGCGGGCAAGGTAAACTCGGGGAAATCGACAACAAACAGCTTGCGCACCGACGCGGCCCAGGGAGACGACAACATGGATTTCGAAGCCGCCAAGGCAGTGTGCCGCAGCTTCCCCGGCTGTACCGAAGACATCAAATGGGGCGACGACCTGGTGTTCTCGGTAGGGGAAAAAATGTTCGCGGTGACCGGCAACGCGGTGCCGGCGACCAGCATGAGCTTCAAGGTCGACGATGCGCGCTTCCTGGAACTGACCGACCGTCCCGGCATCGTTCCGGCGCCCTACCTGGCGCGCGCGCACTGGGTGCAGGTCGAGGCCGGCGCCGCCTTGTCCGACGAGGAAGCCTCCCAGCTGCTGCGCCGCTCCTACGAGCTCGTGTTCGCGAAACTCACGAAGAAGCTGCAACGCGAAATCCAGGACAGGCGTGCCGACGAAACGCTGTCCAACTGAAACCGCATTGCGGCCCGAGTTGTCGCATAATCATCAGAAACTTTATTGACCGGAATGACCATGCAAGACTATCACCACGCCCGTGCCCGCGCCCTGCTTGCCAATGCGCGCCAGATCGTCAGTCCCGAAGAAGTGCAGACCGCCGTGCGGCAAGTGGCCGATGTGCTCAACGCGCGCTTCGGCAATCCCGATAACCCCAGCTTCCCGCTGGTGCTGGGCGTGATGGGCGGCGCCGTCGTCTTCACCGGCACCCTGCTGCCGCAGCTGCGCTTCCCGCTCGAATTCGACTACATCCACGTGAGCCGCTACGGCGACGACGATCGCGGCGGCGAAGTGCAGTGGAAAGTTATTCCGCGCAAGGACGTGGCGGGCAAGACCATCGTGGTGCTCGACGACATCCTCGACGAAGGCGAGACCCTGGCCCACGTGAAGCAGCGCCTGCTCGACATGGGCGCGGCCGAGGTCATCGTCGTCGTGTTCGCGGACAAGAACATCGGCCGCGCGAAACCGATCCGGGCCGACATCACCGGCCTCACGCTGCCGAACGAGTTCGTGGTCGGCTTCGGGATGGACGTCTACGGCTACTGGCGCAATTTGCCGGGCCTGTGGTCGATCCGCCCGGAAGACCTGAGCGTGGAACCGGCGCCGCCTTATCCGGTGCCGGACGCGAAACCCGACGCATGATGTCGGCTTGATGCGTAGGGGGGCGGATCCTCCGCCCACGCGGTGATCGCCGATGGGCGATCAATCCATCGGCTTTACCGCGCGCCTGCAATCCCCAGGCGCGCACGCGCCGCCTCGTACTCGCCCTTCAGGCGCTCGACCATCTCGGCGACGGTCGGCACGTCGTCCATCAGGCCCACGCCCTGGCCGGCGCCCCAGATGTCGCGCCAGGCCTTGGCCTTCGAGCCGCCGTCGCCGAAGCTCATCTTGCTCTTGTCCGACTCCGGCAGCGCCTCCGGATCGAGGCCGGCGTTGACGATCGATTTTTTCAGGTAGTTGCCGTGCACGCCGGTGAACAGGTTGGTGTAGACGATGTCGGCCGCGCTCGATTCGACAATGGCGTTGCGGTAGTCCTCGCTGACGTTCGATTCCTTGGTCGCCAGCCAGCGCGAGCCGATGTAGGCGAAGTCCGCGCCCATCGCCTGGGCCGCCAGGACGGCGTCGCCGGTGGCGATCGAGCCGGACAGCGCGATCGGGCCCTTGAAGAACTTGCGCACTTCGCCGACCAGCGCGAACGGCGACAGCGAACCGGCGTGGCCACCCGCGCCCGCCGCCACCAGGATCAGGCCGTCGACGCCCGCCTCCAGCGCTTTCTGCGCGTGGCGGATCGAGACCACGTCGTGCAGCACGATGCCGCCGTAGCCGTGCACGGCGTCGAGCATTTCCTTCGGCGGCGCGCGCAGCGAGGAGATGATGATCGGCACCTGGTGCTTGACGCAGACCGCGACGTCCTGCTCGAGGCGCACGTTGGAAGCGTGGACGATCTGGTTGACCGCGATCGGGCCGACGATGGCGTCCGGGTTCGCTTCCTTGTACTCGGCCAGCTCGCGCTGCAGGTCGGTCAGCCAGGTGTCGAGCAGCTCGGCCGGGCGGGCATTGAGCGCCGGGAAGGAGCCGACGATGCCGGCCTTGCACTGGGCGGCCACGAGGGCCGGACCGCTGGCGATGAACATCGGCGACGCGATGACGGGAAGGGACAGGTTTTGCAGTACGGTAGGCAAGGTCATGGGCGCTCTCGGCAAAGTTGATCGGACCAGCTGGTCGATTATAGTGTTAAAAAAGCACGGTCGTGCTAGATTTTGCGCTCTAATTCACACGTCGACCAGGAATTCGCCGTCGATGCGGGCGGCCTTGGCGCGGATCAGGGAGTTCGTGGCCCAGGTGGCGAGGCCGGTATAAGCGTCGTTCGGTGGTGTATCGGTATCGGTCAGCCTTAGCGCAGCCGCAACCACCGGTATCGACGCCAGCAACGCCGGCAACGAAGCCAGCGCGATCCGCTGCCGCTCCAGCAGCAAGAACTTCACCAGCACCTTCACCGCATTCTCCGCATTGCGCCGCGGATCGGCCGCCAGGTAATCGAGCCGCGAATACGCCCGTCCCAAAGCCGCGCCCACGTCGCCGAACACCCGGCCATGCCCCGGCACCACGACGCGCGCATCGAGCCCGCCGATCAGGTCGAGCGTGGCGCGCACCGCGTCGAAGCCCGGCTCGCCCGCCAGTTCGGGGAACACCACGCCGAAACCGTTCTCCCACAAGGCGTCGCCCGAGACCAGCACGCCCTCCTGCGCGCAAAACAGCAGCAACGCATGCGGATCGTGGCCCGGCGCAGCCAGCACCTGCCAGCGCAACCCACCCAGGTCGAGTTCGTCGCCCGGCGCCAGCACGGCGTCGAAACCGAAGCGCGGACATTGCTGGCCGGTGGCGCGGTAGCTCAACGCCTCCTCGTCCCAGGCCGCGACCTTGCCGGCCTCGGCCACCGGAATCGCCGTCTGGCAGCCATACGCGGCCTGTAGCGCCGCGTTGCCACCGCAGTGGTCCGAATGCAGATGGGTGTTGAGCAGGCGCCCGAGCGGACGGCCAGCGAGGGCGTGATCGACCAGCGCCAGCGTCTGCGGCGCATGCGTGACGTAGCCGCTGTCGACCAGGGCGGTATCAAGACCGGTGAAGAGAATATTGTTGGACGACAGCCAGCCGCGCTCGAACACCTGCATGGTGGCGGGCAGGCGCAGCGTCATCAGCCGAAGTCCAGCTCGGATTCGCGGCGGCGGATTTCCTTCCAGACCGCGCGTTTGTAGTCGTCGCCCGCCGTGCCCCAGGCGACGATCTCGTCGATCGTGCGCATGCAGCCGCGGCACAGGCCGGTCGCCTTGTCCATCTCGCACACGTTGATGCAGGGAGACGGCACCGGCGTCTGCAGCTCGGGGTGAGAAAGACTCATGCCGCGCCTCCCGCGCTCTTGCGCGCCACGCGCGCATTGAAACGTTCCGTATCGATCACGCAGCGCTCGTGCGTGCCTTCGCAAATGCGCTCGACATCGTCCCAGGCCTCGACCTTGAACCGTACGCGTTGCCCTGCCACTTCCGTGACCTCGCCGCGGATGGTCAGGGTCATGCCGGGCGGCGTCGGCGCCAGGTGCTGGAAATTCACCATGGTGCCCAGGCTTTGCTCGTGCGGCCAGTCGAGGTAGGGCAGCATGCCGTTCAGGCAGGCCAGCTCCATCATGCCGACCATGTAGCCGGTGGCGAGCACGTCGGGCATGTCGCGGCAAAAAGGCGTGTCGTGGTAGAGCGCGGGAACGGTGGCGCGCGGCGGCACCGTATAGCGCCATTCGAAGCGCAGGCCGGGTTGCAATTCTGGACTCATGGGCGAAGAGATTACCCGATTCAAACGGATTGCGCTTGACCTCCAGGCTCAGAAGCGTAGACTGAGTTCTCGATTCACCATCCAGCTGGATGGTGAATGGATGGTAAAAATGCATGGCACGAAAGGATGGTGTAAGGATGGGCGGCCAAATTGTCAAAGCCAATGAGCCAAAACCAAAGGTGGCAGACACCGAAAAAATCACGATCAACCTCGGCATGATCGACCTGGGCCAGATCGACTTGTTGGTCAGCGAAGGGTTTTATGGCAACCGCACCGACCTGATCCGCACCGCGATCCGCAACCAGTTGAATGCGCATGCCGATGTAGTGCGGCAAACCGTCGCCCGCCGCAGCCTGGTGCTCGGCATGCACCATTACTCCCGCGCCGACCTGGAAGCGGCGCAGCAGGCGGGTATCCGCCTGCAGATCCAGGTGCTGGGCATGGCCAGCATCGCCAGCGACGTGTCCGTCGAACTGGCACTGGCCACCATCGAATCAATCACGGTGCTCGGGGTGCTCCACGCAAGCAATACCCTGAAAGCCGCACTGGCGGAGCGCATTCGCTAAACGCCAGCGCCCGCCAAACGCCCCGAGGGGCGAACGGAAAGGAAGCCACATGAAATTGAATAACAAACTGTTGGCGCAAATGCGTGCCGCAAGCCGCCACCTGATGCACCGTCATCCGGTCGACACGAGCAAGGTCATCGAGGATGCCTTGAAAAACGCCTCGGCCATGACCCAGGCCGCCCAGGAGCAGATGCGCAATATGTCGCCCCTGCACGGCGGCGCGGCGCCGGGTGCGCACAGGACCGACATGCACGACATGCTTGCCGAACTCAGCCGAGGCTTGGGTGGCGGCTCAGGCGGCGTCTTCGGCGGCGGTGCCGCCGCCAACGAGCCGGCGCCGCTGCTGCCCGGCAGCTTCAGCGACGGCAGCTACACGAACGCGGCCGGCACCCGCAGCTACAAGCTGTACGTGCCCAGCACCTACACAGGCGCCCCGGCGCCGCTGGTGGTGATGCTGCACGGCTGCACCCAGGACCCGGACGACTTCGCCAAGGGCACACAGATGAACATGCTGGCCGAGGAGATGGGCTGCCTGGTCGTGTACCCGGCGCAGTCGCGCCAGGCGAATGCCTCGCGCTGCTGGAACTGGTTCAACGACGCCGACCAGCAGCGCGACCGCGGCGAGCCCTCGATCATCGCCGGCCTCACCCGCCAGATCATGGGGGAATACGCAGTCGACCCGGGCCAGGTATTCGTGGCCGGGCTGTCGGCCGGCGGCGCGATGGCGACCATCATGGGCACGCTCTACCCCGAGCTGTACGCGGCGGTCGGCGTCCATTCCGGCCTGCCCTTCGCCTCGGCGCACGACCTGCCGTCGGCACTGGCGGCCATGAACGGAGACTTCCGGCGCCGGCAGCAGCCGGGCCGTTCGATTCCGATCATCGTCTTCCACGGCGACCAGGACAAGACCGTGCATCCGGCGAATGGCGACGAACTGGTTGCGCCGGCGCGCGACAGCGCCGAGGCGATGGCGGTGGAACCGGGCCGCGTGCCGAACGGCCACGCCTACACCCGCACCACGCACAAGCGCGCCGACGGCCGCGTGCATGCCGAGCATTGGCTGATCCACGGCGCCGGC
>DOUW01000064.1 GCA_003520365.1 Massilia sp. | reverse complement strand
GCCGCCCGGCCGCCAGCACGCGCTCGGCCTCGCCGGCGAGCCGCAGCGCATCGTCGCGCGTCATCGTGTGGATCTCCGGCTCGACAGCGACGGGCTGCACCGGCGCCGTCGCGCATCCGCACAGGAGCAAGACCGCCGCCAGCAGCACGGCCCCTGTCATCGTCCTTGGCGTATCGGGAATTCTGGACACCATCAATCTCTTTCAGTTAAGCGCGTTCATCATCTTGATCCCGATCGGGAAGCCGATGACGACAAAGGTGCAAGGGAAAATACACAGGATCAACGGGCCCAGCATCTTGACCGGCGCTTCCATCGCCAGTTTCTCGGCGCGTGCGAAGCGCTCGTTGGTGCGCTGGGCCGACTGGGCGCGCAGCACCGCGCCGAGACTGGCACCGGTCTTTTCGGCCTGCACCAGGGTGCTCACCAGCGAGGTCACGGCGCCGATGTCGAGACGCTCGTCCATCATGCGCAGGGCATCGATGCGGTTGCGTCCCGAGCGGATTTCCCGCAGCACCCGGGCGAAGGCGCGCCGCAAGGCGTTGTCCGGGGTTTTGTCGACAGCGATGTTGATGCCGACGGTCAAGTTACAGCCCGATTCGATCGCCATGGTGAGCATGTCGAGGAGGTTCGGCAGGTTCTTGAGGACTTCGGTCTCCACCCGCTTGACCTGGTCGCGCATCCAGATCTCGAGGTAGTAGAAGCCGAACACGAAGCCCATCACCGGGATGATCAGGCTCTGGACGCCCAGCCACAGGGTCAGCAGCGTGACAATCAAACCGATCAGGATGCCGTAGACGAGCTTCGCGCCAAACCACTGCTGGGGCGACAAGGCGTAGTCCAGCTCGACCTTGCGCAGGCGGCGGATCGTCCTTTCGCGGTACTCGACCGACAGCCACGGCCCGCAGTAGAAAGTGGCGACGTCGATCAACGGCCACACCATCGCCAGCGGCTTCGGCGGCTTGTCGGCATAGGTGCGGTCTTCATCCGGCACGGCTGTCACGACCCTGTAGACGACGACCAGGATGGCGACCACGGTCAGCGCGAACATCAGCCCGAACACCAGCGCGAACAGGTAGGGTTGCATGGGCGTTCCTCTTCAGACGTTGATGTTGACGATCTTGCGGATCAGCACATAGCCGATCAGCTCGAGCACGAAGATCACGGCCAGCACGCCGTAGCCGAGCCAGGTGGAGTACAGCGGCGCCATGGCCTCCGGTTCCATTTCGGTCAGTACCCACATCAGGAACAGCGGCAGCGCGCCGACAATCAGTCCCTGCAGCTTGCCCTGGGAAGTCAGCGCATCGATCTTGTCTTCCATGGTCAGCTTCCTGCGCATCGTGTCCGCCAGCCGTTCCAGCGATTCGGTCAGGTTGCCCCCCACCTCACGCGCGATCAGCATGCTGGTGGTGAACATCGTGTATTCGCTCGACTGCACGCGGGATTCGAGCTCGTCGAGGACCACATCGAGCCCGACGCCAATGCGCAACTTGCGCACCACCAGCGAGAACTCCTGGTTCGACGGCTTCGGCAGCTGCTCGGCCAACAGGCCGAGCGCCTGCGGCAGCGACAGCCCCGAGCGCAGGCCCCCGACCAGGGCGTCGAGGGTGTCGGGCAGCTGGCGGATCAGCATCTTGCGGCGCTTGTCGCGCAGGCGCTTGTGGGCCAGCTTCGGGCCGAACAGGCATACCACCGCGCCGCCGATCGCCAGCAAGGGATTGCCCGTCGCTAGCAGCAACAGGATCGGCACCAGCACGGTAGCGACCAGGCTGATACGGCTCAGCTGGCGGCGGTCCATGAAGATGAACATGTCCGACAGCTTGACGTTCGTTGTCTCGAGCACGGTGCTCTGGTAATAGGCCGCGAAGCGCCGACCGGCAGCCCATAGGGCCATTACGCCCAGCACCACGGTGATGGCGAAGCAAAGCGCGATCAGGTGTGGCAGTACGCTGTCAGCCATTGCTTGCATGCCCCATCTGCAAATCCGCGCGCTCGGCGCCAAAGATGCCCAGGTCGAGCTCGACACCGTAATCGCGCAGTTCCTCGTAGAAGGTCGGCACGTAGCCGGTCGGAACGAACTGTCCACGGATCTTGCCGTTGTCGTAAAAGCCCAGGCGCTGGAAGCGGAAGATTTCCTGCATCTGGATCACGCCGCGCTCCATGCCGGTGATCTCGGTGATGCTGGTGACCTTGCGGGTGCCGCAGGCAAACCGCGTCTGCTGCACGATGATCTGGACCGCGGAAGCGACCTGTTCGCGGATCGCCATGACCGGCAGATCCATGCCGCCCATCATCACCATCACCTCGAGGCGCGACAGCATGTCGCGCGGCGAGTTCGCGTGGGCCGTGGTCAGCGAGCCGTCGTGGCCGGTGTTCATCGCCTGCAGCATGTCGAGTGCTTCACCGCCGCGGCACTCGCCGACGACAATGCGGTCCGGACGCATCCGCAGGGCGTTGCGGACCAGGTCGCGAATCGTGACCGCCCCGCGTCCCTCGACGTTGGCGGGACGGGCTTCCAGCGTGATCAGGTTGTCGTGGTAGAGCTTCAGCTCGGCGGCGTCCTCGATCGTGACGATCCGCTCGCGCGGCGGGATCAGGTTCGAGATGATGTTCAGCAGCGTCGTCTTGCCGGAGCCGGTACCGCCGGAAATGACGATGTTCTTCTTCTGCTCGACGCAGATCTTCAGGAAGGCAACCATGGCCGCGTCGACCGAACCGAATCGCACCAGGTCGTCGACCATGAGGCGCTTCTTGGCAAACTTACGAATCGAGATCGTCGGCCCCTTGAGGGCGATCGGGCGGATCACGATGTTGACGCGCGAGCCGTCCTTCAACCGCGCGTCACACAAGGGCGACGATTCGTCGACCCGGCGTCCGATCGGCGAGACGATCCGCTCGATCACACCCATCAGTGCTTTTTCGCTGGAGAAGGCGATGTCCGAGCGTCCGGTCTGTCCGTCGCGCTCGACGAAGATTTCTTCCGCGCCGTTGACCATGACCTCGGTCACCGAATCGTCCGCCATCAGGCTTTCCAGTACGCCGAGGCCGACCGCCTCGTCCAGGACGAAGCGCTTCAACTCGTCCGGATCGGTGATGGCCGGGAATGTCAGCTTGGCCATCAGTTCGTCGATGAGCTTGCTGGCAACGACGCGCAGCTCGTCGTCGCCCATCCGGGTGACGTCCTGGCGCCGCAAATCGAGCGCCTTGATCAGTTCCGCGTGGAGGAATTCGGCGTTCCGGGCCAGCGCCTGCTGGTGCGAGCGATCGGGCGGTTCGACGACCTGCACGGGCGCCGGCTCGCGCGCGGCGGTC
>DOUW01000069.1:9360-9658 GCA_003520365.1 Massilia sp. | reverse complement strand
CGCCCTCGGCCTTGGCCGCGTCCAGTTTGGCCAGCACGCGCTGGAGCTGGCGCGGGCCGCGCGCGGCGGGCACGAGCTGTGCGCGGCCGCCGGACAGCACGACCAGGCCGAAGGCGTCGCCCTGGCGCTGGGCGATCGCCGCCACGCAACCCAGCAGCGTGCGCGCGTAGGCCAGCTTGTCCAGGCCGCGAATGCTGCGGCTCGGTTCCATCATCGAGGCGCTAGCGTCCAGCACCAGCCAGACGGCGACGTGGCTGTCGCGCTCGGCTTCGCGCACGTAGTAGCGGTCGGCGCGCGC
>DOUW01000069.1:8502-9223 GCA_003520365.1 Massilia sp. | reverse complement strand
GCCAGCACGTGGCGGACCACGAGGTCGAGGTCGGTCGTGTGCGCGATCAGCGCCGAGCCAGCCAATGCCGTCAATTCAGTCGACCTTGATCTCGTTGCGCAGGGCTTGCAGGATGTCGGCCATCGCCACGCCGTCGGCTTCGGCCTCGAAGTTGCGCAGCACGCGGTGCGCCAGCACCGGCAGCAGCATGGCCCCGATATCGTCGCGCGTGACCGCCAGGCGGCCCTGCATCAGCGCGCGCGCCTTGGAGGCCAGCACCAGCGCCTGGCCGGCACGCGGACCGGCGCCCCAGCCGACGTGTTTTTTCACTGCCGCGACAGTCGTTTCCTGCGGCCGCGTCGCACGCACCAGGCGGGTGGCATAGCGCACCAGGTGGTCGCCGATCTCGATGTCGCGCACCAGCTGCTGCAGGCGCAGCAGCGAAGCCAGGTCCATCGCGGCTTCCGCATCCTGCAGGCCGGCATGGGTGGTCTTCGCGATCATCATGACCTCTTCGTCCTCGGTCGGGTAGCCGACGTCGATGCGCAGCAGAAAGCGGTCGAGCTGGGCTTCGGGCAGCGGATAGGTGCCGCTTTGTTCGATCGGGTTCTGGGTGGCCAGCACGAAGAAGGGGCGCGGCAGTTTGTGGGTCTGGCCGGCGAAGGTGACCGAGCGCTCCTGCATCGCTTCCAGCAGCGCGGACTGGGTCTTGGGCGGCGCGCGGTTGATCTCGTCGGCCAGC
>DOUW01000069.1:7082-8484 GCA_003520365.1 Massilia sp. | reverse complement strand
GCGCCAGCGTGGTCTTGCCGACGCCGGGGACATCCTCGATCAGGAGGTGGCCGCCGGCCAGCAGGCAGGTGACGAGCAGCTCGACCACCTGTTCCTGGCCGATGATCACCCGGCTCATGCTGGCCTTCAGGGCCGCCGTCTTCGCGACCAGCTCGGCCACTTCCGCTTCACTCCACGCTACTACATCCTGTTCAGCCACCGCTCAAGCTCCCAACGCATATTGAATGATGTTCACCGCAAAGCGGGTATTGTCGACCGCGAGGAACCGTTTATTCCGGAAGTCGTAGTCCCACTCGCAGCCATAGTCCTTGTTCGAGTACAGCACGCGCACGCGCCCGCCCACCTCGATCGCCTTCAGGTATTCGTGCACCAGGTCGTCGCCCCAGCCGTTCAGCTCCACCGAGGTGTTCGGTGGGCCGTCGAACTTGAAGAAGCTGGAGTAGATCGGGTGGTTGTTCGGTATCTTCTTCAAGGCCGAGGGTCCGAATATCTTCGCCATCTCGGCCTCGAAACTCTTGGCGAACAGGCCGTCGATGTCGTGGTTGCAGTCGTCCACGAACACGAAGCCGCCGCCCTTCACGTAGCGCTCGAAGTTCTTGCGCTCGCTTGGCGTGAACTGCACCAGCTTGTGCCCCGCCAGGTAGCAGAACGGGGCCTCGAGCATCTTCGGGTCGCTCAAGGCCACCATCCGCTCGGCCGGGTCCACCTTCAGGGTGGTGTACTCGACCAGCGAATTGAGCACGTTGCTGGGCATGCGGATGTCCACGTCCCAGTCGCCCGATTCGTAGATCAGGCGCGTGAAGTAAAAGTCGTACCGTGCCATCGTCAGGTCGCCATCACACCGCGTCGGAGAGCGAGGTGAAGTTGAAGTCGCGTACCTTCATCGGCGGCAGCACCATCTGGTACTGCACCTCGTCCGGCGCGATCACCTCGGCCTTGCCCAGTTCCTCGACGTTGTTGAGGAGGGTGACCGGGCTTTCGTTGAAGCGGAAGTTCTTGATCGGGTACTTGATCTTGCCGTTCTCGACATAGAAGGTGCCGTCGCGCGTCAGGCCCGTGATCAGGAGCGACTGCGGATCGACCATGCGGATGTACCAGGTGCGGGTGACGACCACGCCCTTCTTGGTCGATTCGATCAGTTCCTCGAGCGACTTGGTGCCGCCGGCCATGATCATGTTGCCGTGGCCCGCGGTCGGCGTCACGCCCTTCTTCTGCGCCCAGTAACGCGAATACTCGAGCGAAGCGATGCGGCCGTTCTTGATGATGTCGGTGCGCTGGCGCGCCAGGCCCGACTGCCCGTCCCAGGGCATCACCGGCACCTCCGGGTTCCAGGGGTCGGCCCAGACATTGATGCGCTCGTCGAACAGCTTGTCGCCCAGGCGGTTCTTGCCGCCGGCCTTGG
>DOUW01000069.1:0-6938 GCA_003520365.1 Massilia sp. | reverse complement strand
GCTTTCGCATCGACCGAGCGCAGCGCCTTCTCGATCGCCACGCCGACCGCCTCGCGCGCATCGAAGCGGCGCGCATCGACCGCCGCCCGGCTCACCCAGCCCGAGCCGCGGCCGTCTTCGGTGCGCGCGGTGCAGGTGTAGGTGAGATCGGTGAGTTCCTGGAAGCCGAACACGCCGTTCGAGTTGGCGATCGCGTTGAAGCGCGTGTTGTCGTTGAAGAAGCCGGCCGTGACCAGGCCCGCTTTCTTCGCCGCCTCGATGCTGTAGGCGGCGACCTGGGCGCGGAATTCCGGATCGATGTCGGCCGTCGCGCGGACAAAGGTCGGCGTGGGCTTGTACTGCTGCTTCCCGATCGCCGGCATGAATTCCGGATTTTCAGGCGCAAGACGTGCCAGTTCCTCGGCGCGGCGCACCGCCTTTTCCAGCGACTTGTCGTCGAACTCGTTGACCTGTGCAATGCCGGACTTCTTGCCGAAGGCGACCTGCACGGTCAGGACCATGTCCTCGTTCAGGCCGGCGGTCGAGATGCTGTTGCGCGCGAAGCGCACGTTGCCCGAGCGGTTGCCGCTGATGTCGACGCTGCATTCGTCGGCCTTCGAGAACGAGAGGACACGGTCGCAGATGCGTTTTGCTTCTTCCTGGTTCAGCTGTTTCATCGTTTCTCTCCTCAACCGATCTTGCGTGCGGTGTTGATGACATTGATGCCGTTGAAGCGCGTGGTGCTCGAGCCATGCGAGACCGCGCTGACCTGGCTCGGCTGGCCCTTGCCGTCGAAGAAGGAGCCGCCCATGCGCCAGTCGCGTTCGTCGCAGATCGCGCTGCAGGCATTCCAGAATTCCTGGGTGTTCGACTGGTAGGCCACGTCTTCCAGCGGGCCGGCGATCTTGCCGTTCTTGATCTCGTAGAACAACGTGCCGCCGAACTGGAAGTTGTAGCGCTGCTGGTCGATCGAGTAGGAGCCGCGGCCGATGATGTAGATGCCCTTCTTGACGTCGGCAACCATCTCGTCCGGCGTCAGCTTTGCCTTGCCGGCGGCCAGCGACACGTTCGGCATGCGCTGGAACTGCACGTTGCTCCACGAGTCGGCATACGAGCAGCCGTGCGATTCCTTTTCGCCGATGATGTGGGCCTGGTCGCGCGTGGCCTGGTAGTTAACCAGGACGCCGTCCTTGATGATGTCCCACTGCTTCGCGCGCACGCCTTCGTCGTCGTAGCCGATCAGGCCCAGCGAGCCCGGCGTGGTGCGGTCGGCGATGAAATTCACGCGATCGGCGCCGAACTTGAATTTCTTCGTCTGCCACTTGTCGAGGGTGGCGAAGCTGGTGCCGGCGTAGTTCGCCTCGTAGCCGAGCACGCGGTCCAGTTCGGTCGGGTGGCCGACGGCCTCGTGGATGGTCAGGAACAGGTGTTCCGGCGCCAGCACCAGGTCGTACTTGCCCGGCTCGACCGATTTCGCCGACAGCTTTTCGCGCGCCTGCTTGCCGGCCAGGCGCGCATCCTCGATCACGTCATAGGATTTCGTGTACAGCGTGGTGACGCCGCCGGCGGCGCGCACCTTGTCCTGGGCGCGCACGTCGAAGTACTCGTAGCCCATGCTGACCGGGGCGCCGAGGCCGCCGCGCGAGCGGAATTTACCGGTCGCCTTGTCGACCGCGGTGGCGGTGATCGGCGCCCACAGGCGGTGGATGTCCTGGTCGATGTAGGAACCGTCGGTGGAGGCGAAATACTTCTGCTGGTTGATCTGGAAGAGGTTCGCGGTCATGAAGCTCGCGCCCGCGTCCAGGCCGGCCTTGTTGGCGGCGAGGAGCATGTCGGCCTTTTCCTTGACCGGGACCGCGCGCCAGTCCTTCGTGAACGGCGTTGCCCAGCTGACCTCGCCCACGCCTTTCACGGGCGCCAGCTGCACGGGTTCGAGCTGCAGCCGGGCGTTGGCCTTCGCGATCGCCACGGCCTGGCGTGCGGCGCCGGCGACGGCGTCCGGGTTCATGCTGTTGGTCGCGGCGAAGCCGTAGGCGCCGTTGGCGATGACGCGCACGCCGACGCCGGTCGATTCGGTATTCGTGATGCCTTCGACGTTCAGGTCGCGCGTCGTGATGAACTGGTTCAGGTAGCGGCCGATGCGCACGTCGCAGTAGGTCGCGCCGGCGCCCGTTGCCGCGTTCAGGGCGGCGTCGGCCAGGGCTTTCTTGAAGCTGACCGCCATCGGGTTCAGCAGGTCTTCGGCCGCGATCGCGTTGCCGAACACCGGTACCAGCATGGCGCCCGCCGTGCCGGCGCCGATTTTGAGGAAGCTACGTCGTTCCATCTTTTCTCCGTTGGGGCGGTCGGTGCGACCGCGTTTTTCGTAGGGTGGGCTCTTGAGCCCACGCGGTACGGCGCTTGCATGTCGAAACCGTTCCGCATGGCGCCCGTATCGGCGCTAATGAATTCGCGGCTGTTCTGAAGTTCAATCCGCGTGGGCACAAGTGCCCACCCTACAAAAGCGCGCCAGCGCCTACTCTTACACCGCGTCCGAGAGGGACGTGAAGTTGAAATCCCGCACCTTCATCGACGGGATCACCATCGGGTCCGGACCTTCGTCGCCACCGATCACCACCGGCTTGCCGATCTCCTCGATGTTGTTGAGCAGCGTGACCGGGCTTTCGTTGAAGCGGAAGTTCTTGATCGGGTGCTTGATCTTGCCGTTCTCGATGTAGAAGGTGCCGTCGCGGGTCAGGCCGGTCAGCGCCACCGATTGCGGGTCGACCATGCGGATGTACCAGGTGCGGGTAACGAGCACGCCCTTCTTGGTATTCGCGATCAGCTCGGCCGTGGTCTTGTCCGTGCCGCCCATGATGAAGTTGCCCGGGCTGCCGATCGAGCGCGCGTTCTTCTGCTGGGCCCAGTAGCGCGAATAATCCATCGCGGCCACGCGGCCGTCCTTGATCAGGGCGGCGCGTTCGCGCGCGCGCATGTCGTTGTCCCAGGGGAGCACGGGCACGTCCGGGTTCCACGGGTCGGTCCAGATGTTCACCTTCTCGTCGAACAGCTTGTCGCCCAGGCGGTTCTTGCCGCCGGCCTTGGACAGGAAGCTGCGGCCCTCGTCGGCGCGGCGCGCGTCGAAGCCGTTGAACATAAAGGCGAGTAAATCGCTGGTGGCGGCCGGTTCCAGCACCACGGTGTAGCGGCCCGGTTCCAGCGCTTTCGCATCGACCGAACGCAGCGCCTTTTCGATGGCGACGTCGGCCGCTTCGCGCGGGTCGAAGCGGGCCAGGTCGCGCGCCGAGCGCTTGACCCAGCCGGAGCCGCGGCCATCCTCGGTGCGGATGGTGCAGGTAAAGTCGAGCGAGGTCAGGGCCTGGTGGCCGAACACGCCGTTGGAATTGGCGATGGTCTCGAACGAGGTGGTGTCGAGCAGGAAGCCGGCGGCGACCAGGCCCTTCTTGCGGCAGGCCTCGATGCTGTAGGCGGCGGCCTGGGCGCGGATCTCGGGGTCGATGTCGGCGGTCTTCTGCACGAAGGTGTTCGAGGCCCGGAATTCGGCTTTCGAGACGGCCGGCATGAATTCCGGATTTTCCGGCGCCAGGCGCGCCAGCTCCTCGGCGCGGCGCACCACGCGCTCGAGCGACTTGTCGTCGAACTCGTTGATGCTGGCGGTGCCCTGGCGCTTGCCGAAGGCGACGCGCACGATCAGGCTGGTGTCGTCGGTCAGGCCGGCGGTGGAAACGGCGTTGCGGGCGAAGCGGATGTTGCCGGCGCGTTTGCCGCCGATGCTGACGATGCACTCGTCGGCCTTCGACAGCGACATCACGCGGTCGCAGATGCGTTTGGTTTGTTCCTGGGTCAAGATGGTCATGTCGTTCCCTGCCTTAGCCGATCTTGCGAGCGGTGTTGATCACGTTGATGCCGTTGAAGCGCGCGGTCGACGAACCGTGCGACACGATGCTGATCTGCGGCGGTTGGCCCTTGCCGTCGAAGAAGGAGCCGCCCATGCGCCAGTCGCGCTCGTCGCAGATGGAAGTGCAGGCATTCCAGAATTCCTGGGTGTTGGCCTGGTAGGCGACGTCCTCCAGCATCTGGCCGATCTTGCCGTCCTTGATCTCGTAGAACAGGGTGCCGCCGAACTGGAAGTTGTAGCGCTGCTGGTCGATCGAGAACGAACCCTCGCCGACGATGTAGATGCCCTTCTTGATGTCCTTCACCATCTCGTCCGGTGTGAGCTTCTTCTTGCCGGCGGCCAGCGAGACGTTCGGCATGCGCTGGAACTGCACGTTGCTCCAGGAGTCGGCGTACGAGCAGCCGTGCGATTCCTTCTCGCCGATGATGTGAGCCTGGTCGCGCGTGGCCTGGTAGTTGACCAGGATGCCGTCCTTGACGATGTCCCACTTCTTGCAGGGCACGCCTTCGTCGTCGTAGCCGACCGCGCCGAGCGAACCCGGGGTGGTCTTGTCGGCGACGATGTTGACGATCGGCGAACCGTACTTGAAGTTCTTCGACTGCCACTTGTCGAGGGTGGCGAAGCTGGTGCCGGCGTAGTTCGCCTCGTAGCCGAGCACGCGGTCCAGTTCCGTCGGGTGGCCGACCGATTCGTGGATGGTCAAATAGAGGTGCTCGGGGCTGAGCATCAGGTCGTACTTGCCCGGGGCGACCGATTTCGCGGTCAGCTTCTTCTTGGCGTCGCGGCCGGCGGCGCGCGCATCCTCGATGATGTCGTAGGAATCGGTGTACAGGGTGGCGACGCCGCCGGCGGCCTTGATCTTGTGCTCGGGGCGGGCGTCGAGGTATTCGTAGCCCATGCCGACCGGTGCGCCCAGGCCGCTGCGCGAGCGGAACTTGCCGGTCGTCTTGTCGACCGCGGTGGCGCTGATCGGGGCCCACAGGCGGTGCAGGTCCTGGTCGATGTAGGAGCCGTCGGTCGAGGCAAAATACTTCTGCTGGTTCACCTGGAACAGCATCGACTGCATGAAGTTGGCGCCGCCGTCCATGCCGGCCTTGTTGGCGGCGATCAGCAGGTCGGCCTTCTCCTTGATCGGCACGGTGCGCCAGTCCTTCTTGATCGGCGTGCTCCACGCGACTTCACCGACGCCCTTCACTGGTGCAAGCTGCACCGGTTCGGACTGCAGCTTGGCGTTGGCGCGGGCGATCGCGACCGCCTGGCGCGCGGCACCGGCGATGCCGTCCGCGGTCATGTCGGACGTGGCCGCGAAACCGTAGGCGCCGTTGGCGATCACGCGCACGCCGACGCCGGCCGACTCGGTATTGACGACGTTCTCGACGTTCAGGTCGCGGGTGGTGACGAACTGGTTCAGATAGCGGCCGATGCGCACGTCGCAGTAGGAAGCGCCGGCCTTGGTGGCGGCGTTCAGCGCGATGTCGGCCAGCGCCTTCTTGGCCGATGCGGCCATGGGATTGATCAGTTCCTCGGCCGCGATCGCGCGTCCGGCGACCGGGATGAGCATCGAACCAAATGCGATGGTGCCGATGTTGAGAAAGGTACGACGTTCCATTGTGTCTCCTGAATTCAACCTGCTTCGGGGGCGGCGCGCACACGGGCAAGCCGCGTATGTATATGTAGAACTCGTGGCTGTCGTCGCGGCGAGCGCGACGGCAAACTGCTAAACATTATCAGCAACTAAAGATTTTGGATAGGCAATCTTTGTACCAGCCGGGCGTATTTCGAAATGTCCAGTCCATGCGGACGTCCATGGCGTGTCCGAGTGTCCGCTCGTACGGGATGCGGACAGTACATACGTCCTATCTGGCGTATTGACATGCGCCTGGGGTGCGCGCGTGGATTTGCTTGACTGGCAAGATGGCTTGCCGGATCATCGGGCGCGACGGCGACGGCGCTGCCGGGCCCGCAACCACTTGCAAGCACACGCAACCACACGGAGACCTAGACCCATGAAACGACTGATCCTGGCCGCCCTGCTGGCCACCGGCATCGCCGGCGCCGCCCAGGCCGACGACGCGCTGAAAGCCGCCATCGCCGGCGAGCACCGCGCCGAGAGCAACCGCGCACGCGACGTCTACCGCCATCCCTACGAAACCCTCACCTTCTTCGGCATCAAGCCGAACATGACGGTGGTGGAACTGGTGCCTTCCGGCGGCTGGTACACCGAGATCCTCGCGCCCTACCTGCGCGACAAGGGCAAGCTGATCGGCGCGGGCCAGGCGATTGCGCCCGGCAACCGTTACGGGGAAGCGTTCAAGAAGAAGCTCGACTCGAACCCGGCGCTGTACGACAAGGTCGTCACCAGCGTGTTCGAGCCGCCGACCCGCTACGACATCGCCGCGCCGAACAGCGTCGACATGGTGCTCACCTTCCGCAACCTGCATAACTGGGTCGGCAACGGCGACGAGGCGGTGAAGACCACCTTCAAGGAAATCCACAAGGTCTTGAAACCGGGCGGCGTGCTGGGCGTGGTCGACCACCGTTTGCCTGCTTCGATGAAGCAGGACGACAAGGCCTCGAGCGGCTACGTGCACGAAGCGTATGTGATCCGGATGGCCGAAAGCGCCGGCTTCAAGCTGGCAGGCAAGTCGGAAGTGAACGCCAATCCGAAGGACAAGGCGGATCACGAGAAAGGCGTGTGGACCCTGCCGCCGGTGCTGGCAAACAAGGACAAGGACCGCGAAAAATACATGGCGGTCGGCGAGAGCGATCGCATGACGCTGAAGTTCGTGAAGCAGTAAAGAGGACGGGGCCGATGGCCCCGTTTTCGATATGGCGGTGACGATGGCGTAGGGTGGGCACTCCGTGCCCACGCGGAAGCGTGATGCGTGCTGCTCCTATTTGATGCCGGCATTCCGCGCAGAGTTGGCAGTCTCCCGGGAGAGGCGTTAGCGTGTGCTCCATGAGACACGCTGTCTCGACACCCGCAGCGCGTCCAGAACACGGCCGCCGATGACATCGCGTTCCGCGTGGGCACGGGTGAACTGACCCCCAAAAGTTGGAC
>DOUW01000379.1 GCA_003520365.1 Massilia sp. | reverse complement strand
GCAGCGCGAGCAGGACCAGGCCGACCGCGCCGCCGCCGGCGAACAGGCGGCGCACCGATCGGGATATCAGGGTTTCTGTCATGACGGGACTCCAATGGTCGTGTGGGAATCCCGGTCCGTCGAGTCCGCTTGTCTCGCTTCAGGAAATCGATGAACGGCGTTCGATCCGCCATAAAGACAAACCCAAAGACAACCCAGAGACAAACCCAGCCGGACCAGGGCTTGTCTTGACTTTTGCATCGTTGACAATGACCTGTCTGATATCTCTCAAACGTCATCCTTACGATGGCGCCGCTGTCAGCTTGTCGCAACCGCTTGCCAAGCAACCCGTGTTTACGCTACGGACAAAAGGCTTGCCAATGTTCACGAGTTGGCGTTATAGTCGTTTGGACCATTTTTCGGATCCCGTCCATGCGCAACGTCGCTTTCTTTACCCGCTGGTTTTATTTTGGCCATTCCAGCCTACAGGCGGTGGAGTAGCGGCGGGTCACGCACAGCAGACCGGACCGAACGAACCAGAAACCGCCAGCGATGGCGGTTTTTTTTTATTTCCAGACCAGACAACGGAGTACAGCATGCCTCGCACCGACGACCTACGCATCCGCGAAATGAAGGAACTCACGCCGCCCTCGCACCTGATCCGCGAGTTTCCGGTGACGCCGGCGGCGGAACAGACCGCAGCCGGGGCACGCGTGGCGCTGCACCGCATTCTGCACGGCCAGGACGACCGCCTGCTGGTGGTGATCGGGCCGTGCTCGATCCACGACCCGAAGGCCGCGCTCGAGTACGCGCGCCGCCTGGTCGAACAGCGCCGGCGTTTCATCGGCGACCTCGAGATCGTGATGCGCGTCTATTTCGAGAAGCCGCGCACCACCGTGGGCTGGAAGGGCATGATCAACGACCCTTACATGGACAACAGCTTCCGCATCAACGACGGCCTGCGCATGGCGCGCGAGCTGCTGCGCGACGTCAACGAGATGGGCCTGCCGGCCGGCACCGAGTTCCTCGACGTGATCAGTCCGCAGTACATCGCCGACCTGATCAGCTGGGGCGCGATCGGCGCGCGGACCACCGAATCGCAGGTGCACCGCGAGCTCGCTTCCGGCCTGTCCTGCCCGGTCGGCTTCAAGAACGGCACCGACGGCAACATCAAGATCGCGGTGGAGGCGATCCGCGCGGCATCGACGCCGCACCACTTCCTGTCGGTGACCAAGGGCGGGCACTCGGCGATCGTCTCGACCTCGGGCAACGAGGATTGCCACATCATCCTGCGCGGCGGCAAGACGCCGAACTACGACGCCGCCAGCGTCGAGGAAGCCTGCCGCCAGATCGGCGCGCTCGGCCTGGCCGCGCGCCTGATGATCGACGCCTCGCACGCGAACAGCTCGAAGAAGCCGGAGAACCAGGTGCCGGTGTGCGCCGACATCGCGGCGCAGATCGCGGGCGGCGACGAGCGCATCGTCGGCGTGATGATCGAATCGCACCTGGTGGGCGGGCGCCAGGACCTGGTGCCGGGCAAGGAGCTGACCTACGGGCAGTCGGTGACCGACGGCTGCATCGACTGGGACACCAGCGTGCAGGTGCTCGAGGGGCTGGCCGCGGCGGTGCGCCAGCGCCGGCTGCGCGAGGATTCGTAATCGCTGATCGAGGCGGTGGCGGGCTATTGTAGGGTGGGCACTTGTGCCCACGCGGTCTCATCGCCTGATCGCATGCGGCTTCAATGATAACGGGACCAGGCCTACCGGGAGGCTGTTCGATACATTACCGCCCAACCGCGTGGGCTCGAGAGCCCACCCTACGAAAAGCTGTTCGACACGCTAACGTTTAACCGCGTGGACACAGGTGTCCACCCTACGAAACCCATCCCGCGGTTATCGCCGGCCCAAATAAGTTCATGGCCGGCCCACGCCGATTTGCGCTATCGTTAGCGTTTTTCATACGGCTGGGCACAGGAAGTCTCGATGGCAGCTTACATACTCCGGCGGCTGTGGCAGATGCTGCCGACGATGGCGGGCGTGATCGTGCTCGTGTTCGTGCTGTTCAACTGGGTCGGCGGCGATCCGGCCTACCTCCTCGCGGGCAAGATGGCCGACGAGGCGGCGATCGCCAACATCCGCGCCCAGCTCGGGATCGACCAGCCGGTCTGGGTCCAGCTCGGCATCTTCCTGAAGCAGATCCTTACCTTCGACTTCGGCAACGCCTGGAGCACGGGCGAGCCGGTCAGCCACATCATCGCCAGCCGCCTCGGGCCTTCGCTCACCGTACTGGTGCCATTGACCGTGCTCGAAACCTTCTTCGGCATCGCGCTGGCGCTGGCCATCGCGTTCGTGCGCGGCTCGCTGACGGACCGCGCCGTGATGGTGGCCTGCACGGTCGGCATGTCGATCTCGATCCTGGTCTACATCTCGGTGTTCCAGTACTTCTTCGCCTACAAGCTGGGCCTGTTCCCGGTGCAGGGCTGGGGCGCAAGCCTGGGCGAGAACCTGCTGCATTACGCGCTGCTGCCGATCATCATCGGGCTGGCGGTGTCGATCGCGCCGACCCTGCGCCTGTACCGCAGTTTCGTGCTCGACGAGGCGAACCAGGACTACGTGCGCACCGCGCGCGCGAAAGGATTGACGGAACGCCGCATCGTCTGGGTCCACGTGCTGAGGAATGCCGCGATCCCGATCATCACCCACGTGATGGCGAACCTGCCGGCCCTCCTGATCGGCGCCTTCCTGCTCGAGCGCTTCTTCGGCATCCCCGGCATCGGGCGCGAAGTGATCCTGGCCGTGGAGCGCAGCGATTTCCCGGTCATCAAGGCCATCACCGTGTACGTCGCCGCCGCGACCATGGTGTTCAACCTGCTGGCCGACCTGCTGTACCAGGCGGTCGATCCGCGCGTGCAATTAAAGTAAATAGCGTGAAGTGAAGAGCGTGAAATGACGACGATGCCGAACGATGCGGTCTCTCCCGGCCTGTGGGCGCTCGCCTGGCGCCGCCTGCGCGCCGACCGGGTCGCGATGGCGGCCCTGGCCGTGGTCGGCCTGTTCCTGCTGATGCTGGTGCTGGTGCCCGGCATCGGCGTGTCGGTCAACGGCGCGCGCCGCTGGCTGTCGCTGAAGGTGTTCAACCTGCAGCCTTCCGAGATGATGAAGATCGTGGTGGTCCTGTACGCGGCCGACTTCACCGTGCGCAAGCAGCAGTTCATGCACAAGCTGACCAAGGGCTTCATGCCGATGGCCTTCGCGGTCGGCGTGGTCGGCATGCTGCTGCTGCTCGAGCCCGACCTCGGCGCCTTTGGCGTGATCGTCTGCATCGCCATGGGCATCCTGTTCCTGGGCGGCTTCAACATGATCTGGTTCGGCGGCATCGGCGCCATCCTGGTGCTGGTGTTCTCCTCGATCATCGCGCTCTCGCCGTTCCGCCGCGCGCGCATGTTCGCCTACCTCGACCCATGGGAAGAGGGCAATGCGCTCGACAAGGCCTACCAGCTGACCCACTCGCTGATCGCCTTCGGCCGCGGCGAGCTGGCCGGCGTCGGCCTGGGCAACAGCGTCGAGAAGCTGCACTACCTGCCCGAGGCGCACACCGACTTCATCATGGCCGTGATCGGCGAAGAGCTGGGCCTGGCCGGGGTGCTGGTCACGCTGGGACTGTTCTACTGGCTGGTCAAGCGCGCCTTCGACATCGGCCGCCAGGCGATCGCCCTCGACCAGTTCTTCGCCGGCCTGGCCGCGAAGGGCATCGGCATCTGGCTCGGCGTGCAGACCTTCATCAACATGGGCGTGAACCTGGGCCTGCTGCCGACCAAGGGCCTGACCCTGCCCCTGATGAGCTATGGCGGTTCCGGCGTCCTGATCAACTGCGTGGGGCTGGCGATCCTGCTGCGCATCGACTACGAGAACCGCGTGCTGATGCGGGGAGGGCGCCTGTGAACAAGCTTATGAAGCGGCCTGCGAAGAAATTGATGATCATGGCGGCCGGCACCGGCGGCCACATCTTCCCCGGCGTGGCCATCGCCCAGACCATGCGCGAGCGCGGCTGGGACGTGAGCTGGCTGGGCACTGCCCATGGCATGGAAGGCGAGATCGTGCCGAAGCACGGCATCCCGATGGACGCCATCGACTTCGCCGGCCTGCGCGGCAAGGGCCTCGGCCACACGGTCAAGGGCGCCTTCAAGATGGCGGCCAGCTTCGCCACCTGCCTGCGCGTGCTGGGACGGCGCAAGCCCGACGTGGTGCTGGGCATGGGCGGCTACGTCACGGTGCCGGGCGGGATGATGGCGCGCACGCGCGGCATTCCGCTGGCGCTGGTGAACGCCGACGCCGCGCTGCTGCTGTCGAACAAGACCCTGACGCCGCTGGCCAGCCGCGTGCTGTT